>JAIRTZ010000010.1 GCA_031254685.1 Methanomassiliicoccaceae archaeon | reverse complement strand
TGAAGGAGCCGTGCTCCGGGCATGTCTTGTCCACGCAGACCTTTCCGTCCCTTTCGATAAGCTTGGCTTGTATCAATCTTTTGCATTCGGGGCAAATGGAGGTAGTTTCCTTGGGAAGGCCCTTTTGGATACTGTAGTCTTTGGCGGTCATGTTGCTCCGTCCGTTTTCCGCGCTATTGGTCTGACCCCATATAATACTTTACTTCCGCACACGCGCCAGACGGCGGAGTTATACTAACTGTAGTCGTACCGCTTCATATCCTCGGACTGAAAATACGCATTCATGGGCAGAATCACACATCCGCGGGATTCCCGCAAAGGACAGATGCCGTTCGCTATGATCGCCGTCACGCTCCTGATACTCGCAGGCGCTTACGGCGTAGTCGCCGCGACCGTCAGTGAGAAGGAGAACAACATGGACCGGATGCAGGACGAGTTCGCCGCGGTCGGCGGCGCGGTTACCTACGCGCAGGAAACGCTCGAACGGGGCATCGGCGAAATAATCCTGGGAATGGGCAGGGAGTCCGTCTCCGGGGACATAGAGGAACGGTGCGGTTCGTTCGGCCGGAGGCTTTCCGGGTGGATAGATTTTCAATTCCCGATGCGCGCGAACGGCGCTGTCGTCAACTTGGTGTCGCATGATATCGAATTGGGGATAGGTTCGCTGAAGGTTGCCTCCGCAGACCCGCTGCCTACGGAGGGTACACGGCCATCATGCTTCCGCGCCGACGGTTCCGCCGTCATATCGATAACCACGTCGGCCGGCAGCGTTCTCAGGGATATTTACGTAAGCGCCGACGGAATGTCCGCGTTGCCGCTGCTTCTCGAAGGCGCATCGTTATTCTCGATAGCCGTCACCGGACCGAGGTCGCTGATCACGGAACTTATGACGTACCAGCTCACGGCGCTCGCCCAGTACAGGGTCATATCGGGATACGGGGCGCTGTCGGAATTCGGAGAAAAGGGAACGGCGT
This sequence comes from Methanomassiliicoccaceae archaeon, assembly GCA_031254685.1. Taxonomy (GTDB): domain Archaea; phylum Thermoplasmatota; class Thermoplasmata; order Methanomassiliicoccales; family Methanomethylophilaceae; genus Methanomicula. The sequence goes on along the minus strand of JAIRTZ010000010.1, from coordinate 8,575 downwards.
CCATAATCACCGAGGACGACGTAAGGACGGCGTACCGCATCGCGCTGTCGATAGCGGAGACGACGTACCTGCGCACAACATCGGACGACGAGTACGACCTTTCCGGATATACGGGAGTGGACGCGGGCGAGCTGCTCGCATTCCGCGACGGAACGATGACCATAGACCTCGGTGCGGTCTTCGCACAGGCGCTGATGTCGATAGCCGACGACCTGGTGCTCAGATGGATGGACTATTTCATGTTCAACAAGATCATCGAGCTCCTCGACATGGTGGTCGATACCCTGAGGTCGGCGTTCAACTGGCTTTGCAGGGTGTTCCTCGGCAGCGAGGCGGAGTCCGCACAGGGATATCTCTCGGCGACGATGTCCCGCCTCGGGATACCCGAGAGCGAGTACCGGTACATGCTCAACGGTACGTACGCTTCGATATCGCTTCCGTCCGTCGGGTATACGTACAACGGAAACCTCATCGACATCCCGGCTTGTACGATGAACATCGCATATCCCAACACGGACCTTCTCGGATGGAACGGATGGAACGGTTTCATGGACCGATACTACAAGGAACGCAACCAGATAATGGAGACGCTGATGGGCATGGTGAGGTCGATCGCCGTTGAGATAGCCGGGTCGTCCGGTCTCGGGGCGATGAAGATAGAATGCGACCCGTTCGATGATACGAATCTCATAGACACGATGAGCGGCGCCGTAACGAGGGCGCTGAAGGAGCAGAGGGACGCGGCCGAAGAGATGATAGAGTCCGTCGTCAGGTCGTACAAGGTGATCGACACGATGTACGTGGCGATCTATGAGCACCTCGCCGCCAACGCTGACGATGCGTTCGGGGTGAACAAACTGAAGGATTCGATAAGACAGGAGATCAAGGGATACGTCGGCGGCATCATCGGAGATACGTACGGAATGCCCCTCGACCCTTACGTGATCGACGCTATCGCGGATCAGCTCATGGGCACCGGTGACGTCGTCTCCGTGATCAAAGAATACAAAAAGGTCGCCGACGGGAAGATGGAGGTCCTGGACACTGTGCTGAACGATGTCGAAAAAAGCACGAACTCGATGTTCAAGGACATTGTCGTCCTGGTGGTAAGATACGGGATGGACGTCTTCGGCCTGTATCCGCTGGTGGAGCGGAGAATGGACTCCCTCGTCAGAGAAATGGCGGAATTCATATCGCTGACGTCGATGTCCGATGTTTACGAACTGCCGGGCACCGATTCGTTCCTGCTCGGCGGAAGCGACGGCGTCACGATGAAAGAGTACGTGACGCTTGACTGCGACGTCACGCTCGGCATAAAGATCTCGCCGCCCACGAAGGGCACCGAGAACGTGCATTACGTCGGACTGTCGGATGACCTTGCGGCCGCATACTCGTCGATGTTCAGGATAGACGTCGTCGCCGACCTTGATTACGAGGCGAGATCGTCATCATCGCTGATGAGGCTCCTCGGCACATACGACGCCGCGGTCTCCGGTACGTCCCACTCGAAATTCGACCTCGCGATAGCCGTGATGAGCGCCGGCCCGCTCGCCGGCGTCGCCTACAAGGCGTCGGACACCGTTGTGAACGATATCGTCAAGGCGCTGATGAAGATCGTCGAGCCGTTCCTGAAACCGCTGTTCGAACTGAAGAAATTGGCGGACAAGGTGCTCAATGTGATCATGGGCCTTATCACACGCGCAGCGGACTTTGTGTCCGACCTGCTGATGAAACTTTACAACGCGATAATGGGGCCGATCGAGATGTTCACCACGCTCCTGAACAATCTGCTTGGCGTCATCTTCGAGGATGTGATCGCGATCATCAACATCACGCTTAAGAGCCAGGCGTTCGGCATAGAATGGCACGGTATGCGTTTCGAGATAATCGTGGACGCGATCGGCGAGATGACGAAGGGCGCCAGTACGACGAAATTCAAACTGACGATGCCGGTGTTCGGTGTGACGCTGACGGCGATGCTCGAACTGAAGAAGGACAAGAACGGCAAGTTCGCGTTCACCGGGAGGGTGGGCGCGCACGCCGATACGTGGGAGATCGACATAATCATCGATCCGCTGATGAAGGTGCGCAAAAGCATCGTCGAGATCAACGGAACATTCCGCGGCGTGGACATCCACGCGGCGATGCCTCAGATAGTCCAGTACGATGAGTTCGAACTGAGGCTCTCGGACATACCCGGGCTGGGGACGATACTGTCCAACATACCGCTGCCGATACCCGGCCTGAAGGGGAGCCTTGACGCCGGGCTCGAGATCAAATACAATTTACCGTATGTTTACGGCGTCGTGATCAACGAGTTCGAACTGAACCCTCCCGGGAATGACGCGGGGAACGAATGGGTCGAACTGTACAATTCAACGTTCTCGACGGTCGATCTCGAAGGATATATGCTTGCGGCATTCTCGAAGGGCGACAAATACTACACGATACACGATATGACGATAGGCCCGGGCGAGCACGTTGTCATAACGTTCCCGACGCAGTTCCTGAACAACACGAAGGAATCGGTAACGCTGTTCGACCCGGACGGGAACGTTGTCGACTATACTCCGCAGAAGAACGACAGCGCGGACGACGACCGCACGTGGCAGCGTGAGACGGACGGGTCGGCGAAGTGGGTGTTCAAGAAGGGCACCAAGGGAGAGGACAACGGAGGGAAGATCATGGGCGGGAGCCCGCTGAGGGCCGCCGTCGTCCAATGCATGCTGGACGCCGGCAAGCAGGCGTTCGGGGAGATGGGGTCGAAGATCGTCGGGCCGGACGGCGTCGCGCTGTTCCTGAAGCGTGTGATCGAACTGACGATACAGAACGCGATCAACATGATCGCGAACTGCGTCGTCAGCGCGTCGATATTCATCGAGCTGTCGATAGGGGACGGCACCGGTTCTGTGCACGGGGGGATAAAATTCTCGCTTGTGCTGGGGCGCGAGATAATAAAGGACGGGCTGAACTGGGCGGTCGGGCAGGTGGTGTCGATGATGAAGAACATCGACAACCCCACGGGAATGACGCCGAAGCAGATCCTAAGCGATGACATCTATTTCCAGACGATGATCTTCGCCAGGGTGACGACCCCGAAGATACTCGGCCCGATAGGCAACATAGCGGGCATAACCGCGGGCGTCGTGATCGAATGCAACCTCACCGCATTGTGCACATTGTTCGGAAAGAGCGAGGGGCAGTGGAGAGTGAACGCCGGATTGGTGTTCGAGGGATTCCCTCCGTACCTGGCGCCGCCGATGATGAAGGTGGACCTCGACAAGAAGGTGGACCTTTGGCTGTTCCGGCTGACACTGGAGAAGTCCATGAAGTGATACCCGGAGGAGGCCGGCCGCATCCGCCCGCGGCCGCCTCCGATAATATTTAATCGTATGATAGTATGGCTTTGCCATGGCATCCATACCCACCGTCCTTACGGCCGACGAACTTCTGGACAAAGCGTTCAGCAGAGCGGCGAAGATCGATAAGGAGGGCGCGAGCACATTAGACCACAAGAAGAAAACCGCGCTCGCCAAGGTCACCGCGTCCGGGGACATCGTGATAAGCACGCTGAACGAGTACGTCAACCGTTTCCCGAGGATCGAGAAGGACAACGACTTCTTTCCGGAGCTCGTTGACCTGACGATCGGCATAGACCAGTACAAGCAATCGCTGGGAGCGATGAACTGGGGCTCGAAGCGCGTCGAGAAGTTAAAGAACGAATCGCTCAGGAACCTCAGGCGCAGTAAGGACGTCGCATACATCGAAAGCATAAGGGGCAGCTTCTACGGCCGTCTGTCGTCGATCCTTAAACAAATATCGAAGGACCTCCTTTTTCTGCAGGACGCGAAGAACAAGTTCAGGAAGCTCCCGAGCATTAAGTCGAATATCGCAACGGTCGTCATAGCCGGGTTCCCGAACGTCGGCAAGAGTAAACTCGTCTCCGTCCTGAGCACCGCGGCGCCGGAGATCGCGCCGTACCCGTTCACCACGAAGGGCATCATCATCGGACATATTCAGGACGGCTGGAGGAAATACCAGGTGATCGACACGCCGGGCCTTCTCGACCGCGACCTCGATGAGCGCAACGACATCGAGAAGCAGGCGATACTCGCGCTGAAGTACCTGACGCACGTGCTTGTGTTCATACTCGACCCGTCGGAACAATGCGGCTACGCGACGGATAAGCAGTTATCGCTGCTGCACAGCGTTCAGGACGGGTTCCCGAATGTACCGATGATCGTCGCCGAAAGCAAGTCGGACATCCATAAGAGCGGCAGCGGAAGGTTCTGTTTCTCCGCTGAGACTGGGGAGAACCTGGATGTCCTGCGCACCGAGATAATAGAAAAACTGAGAACGATACGATTCACGGAAGAAGCGGAATGAGCGGAAAGGTAGTTTGCAGCGGCGGGATGCAGAGTTATTTCAACGAACTCAACAGGAAGAACGAAGAGTGCTACGCCGTCGCAAGGAAGGCCAGAAGCAAAGGGATGGACCCTCAGCCGAGGATAGAGATACCGCAGGCCGAGGACCTTGCGTCGCGCGTCGAGAAGCTGCTTGAGAAGTGGGGCGTGGAGAACGTGGCGGATGACATACGCAATCTTATGTCAAAGCACAACAACCGCGAATACGTTTCGCTGCTGATCGCGAAGGAGATCGCAAAGAAGCCCGCCGAAAGCAAAGAAAAAGCTATCGACAGGGCCATACGCGTCGGGCTTGCCGTTCTGACCGAGGGGATACTCGTGGCGCCGCTCGAGGGCCTCGCGGACACCAAGATAAAGACCAACGACGACGGCACCGAGTATCTTGACCTGATATTCGCCGGGCCGATACGGGCGGCCGGCGGCACCGGGCAGGCGATGAGCGTCCTCATCGCGGACGTCGTCAGAAGGGAGCAGAACATAGGCCGCTACATACCGACGAAAGAGGAGATACAAAGATTCCACGAGGAGATCCCGCTGTACAAGCAGGAACAGCACCTGCAGTACCTGCCGTCGGCGAGCGAGATAGAATTGATCGTAAGCAACTGCCCGGTCTGCATTGACGGGGAAGGCACGGAGAAGGCGGAGATCTCCGGGTACAGGGACCTTCCCAGGATCGAGACGAATTTCGTAAGGGGCGGCGCGTGCCTTGTGATCGCCGAGGGCCTCTGCCAGAAGGCGGCGAAGATCAAGAAGCACGTGGACTCGCTCGGAATAGACGGATGGGGATTCATCGGAGAGTTCCTTTCGCTGAAGAAGAGCGACAAGGATGACGGCGGTGCCGTGAAGCCGTCCGATAAATACCTGACCGACATCATCGCCGGACGCCCCGCGTTCGGGCATCCGTCGCGCGTCGGGGGATTCCGGCTGAGATACGGAAGAGGGCGGACAACGGGGCTCGCCGCGCTTGCGCTGAACCCAGCGAGCATGTACGCGCTTGACGAATTCCCGGCGCTCGGGACGCAGATGAAGATAGAGCGTCCGGGGAAGGCGTGCGCGGTGACGCCGTGCGATTCCGTCGAAGGTCCGATATTATTGCTGAAGAACGGCGACCTCGTGCAGTGCGGCACCAAGGAAGAGGTGCTTGAGATACGTCCGCAGATATCGGAGATAACGGACAACGGCGAGATACTGGTGCCGTTCGGGGAGTTCGCCGAGAACAATCATAAACTCGTTCCCTGCGGCTACACGCCGGAATGGCACAAACAGGAGATACTGTCGAAGGGCGGCCTTCCGGATGACTGGGCGTCGCCGCCGTACGGGCGCGCCAAGGAGATGTCGCGTACGCTCGGCGTGCCGCTGCATCCGTCATTCAACCTATTCTGGAGCGATGTCCGTTCGGACAGCCTGAGAGAGCTCAGGGGCTTCATCCTCGGTAACGGTAAGTTCTCAAAGGACGGCGGACTGACGCTGCCGGTCCGTGCGAACGAGAAAAGGATATTGGAGGACCTCGGCGCGCTGCATACCGTCCATGACGGTACGCTGACCGTGCACAGATACGCAATGCCGCTCATCGAGGGCCTCGGCCTCGGAGCGGACGCGGAAAGGATCATTGAAAGGTCCGCGTTCGGCGGGACCGATGCGCTTGACGCCGTCAGCAAGGCGATGGGCATCGAGGTCCGCGCAAGGGCCGTGACGAGAATAGGCAGCAGGATGGGGCGCCCCGAGAAGGCCGAGGAACGGCTGATGAATCCCGCCGTGCATTCTTTGTTCCCCGTCGGGAAGGACCCCGGGTCGAAGCGCGAGATCAATTCCGCGGTCTCCCTGAGCAGGGCGACGACCAGCAGCATCGGCTCGTCGTCATCGCGGCAGAGGGGCGTGCGGATCGACGTCGGCACCAGGAAGTGCACAATGTGCGGCTGCGCATCGATAATGCCCAGCTGCGACAAATGCGGGGGCCACGCCAAATTCGAAAAGTACGAGAGGCCGGCGGAGGGCGAGGGCGTTTACGTGGACATTGAGCCGATATACCACCGCGCGCTGGAACGCCTGGGGATGCAGGCGCTGCCGGAGCTCAGGTGCGTCGAAGGGCTGTCGTCAAAGAATAAGGTGCCCGAGGCGCTGGAGAAGGGGATACTGAGAGCGGTGAACGGAGTGAGCATGTTCAAGGACGGGACGATACGCTACGATATGTCCGATATCCCGCTGACACATTTCAGGCCGCGCGAGATCGAGCTGAGCGTCGATAAGGCGAGGGAGCTCGGGTACACGCACGACATGTTCGGCAGCGAGCTCACGGATGACGGACAGATATGCGAGCTCAGGGTGCAGGACATAATACCCGCGGACAAATGCGGCGACTATATGGTGAAGGTCTCCAAGTTCGTGGACGATATGCTGGAGAAGCATTACAGGCTCGAGAGGTTTTATAACGCATCCGTGAGGGAAGATCTCCTGGGGCATCTGGCAATAGGTCTTGCGCCGCACACCAGCGGCGGGATACTTTGCCGCATAATCGGATACACGAAGGCGTGCGGCGGCTATGCGCATCCGTTCTTCCACGCCGCGAAGAGGAGGAACTGCGACGGCGACGAGGACAGTATAATATTAATGCTCGACGGCCTGATCAACTTCTCCCTCGACTACCTCCCGGACCGCCGCGGAGGACTGATGGACGCGCCGCTCGTGCTGTCCACGAGATTGGACCCGAACGAGATAGACAAGGAGGCGCACAACATCGACTGCCTTTCCGAATATCCGCTGGACCTCTACAAAGCGGCGATGTCATACAAGGACCCGAAGGACGTCGAGAAGATCATGGACCTGGTAGGGAAAAGGATAGGCACCGAGAGACAATACGAAGGGATAGGGTTCACGCACGACACGAACGATATTTCCGAAGGGCCGAAACGTTCCGCATACACGACGCTTGAATCGATGATAGACAAGATGGAGGCGCAGCTCCTCCTCGGAAAGAAGATACGGGCGGTCGATGAGAATAACGTCGCCACGCGCGTCATAGAGAAGCACTTCTTGCCCGACATGACCGGGAACCTGCGCAAATTCTCGGCGCAGAACGTCAGGTGCACCAAATGCGGGGAAAAATACAGGCGCATACCGCTGTCCGGGAAATGCAAGTGCGGCAATGCGCTGATACTCACGGTCCACGAGGCGAGCGTGAAAAAATATCTGGACGTATCGAAGGACCTCAGCGAGAAATATGATCTCTCGGAATACACGAAACAGAGGATCGCGGTGCTTGAGATGAGCATCGAATCGCTTTTCAGCAACGACAAAGTGAAGAAGTGCAAACTGTCGGACTTCTTCTGACGATGCAAATAAAAGAGAACGGGGCCGGCGCCCCTGTTTTTGTTCAAAGGCCTTCGACAAGCTTGCCGAACGACGACGCCTGCCCGCTGAGCAGCGAGATCGCCTTGTTCAGGACGGTCTCGGCGCTCAGGGAACCGTCGGTCTCGAAGGAGAAGACAAAATTATTGTCATTCGCCTCCACCGATATCGCCTTCCCGGCGCAGAACGTCAGGCACGAGTCGCACAGCGAACATCTCAGCGGCTCCGCGACGGTTATCTTTTTTGCGTCGCCCGCGAACACGCGCTTCGGACATGCGGTGAGACATTTCATGCAGTGCCTGCACTTGGCCGCGTCCAGCTGTATCCTGGGTTCGTACTTGTAGCCGACGCCGTTCGCCGCCTGCCATTTCACATGCGTCCTCGCGGTGCCCATCGTCGCTATCGTGTATATCAGGACCGCCTGGCCGTCCGCAAGCTCCACTATGGGTATCAATTCGTCCTTCACCTTGAGGTTCGGGTCCCCCAGCGGGATCAGATCGCCGGAGAGCACGGTGCACGGACCTATCTTGTTAAGGCTGTACATTATCGTGCATGACGGGCATCCCTCGCCGCCGCATGAGCATTCGCTCTGCGGAACGAACAATTTAAGATCTGTCGGCACAGGCACCATTCCCAGCCTGTGCGCGATTATCTCGTCGAACAGCGGCGTGATACTTTCGTACTCCCTTCCGTTGACCATTATCGGCCCCAGATGGAACTCGACCTTGTCGATGGCCATCTTCGGTATGTCGGTGAGGATGGTCCTCCTGAGCGCGTTCGCCATGGCCGGGGTCGAGTTCTTCAGT
>JAIRTZ010000007.1 GCA_031254685.1 Methanomassiliicoccaceae archaeon | reverse complement strand
GCGGTCAGCAACACCACGCTTGACGGCCGCGATACGAAAGTGGGGAGACAATGCACCAAATGCCCTTATCATACGGGGCCGAAGAGAAGGACCCCCGGACGGTATACGTTCAGCAAAGGCGGTTCCGCGAAGAAGGGCATGAGCGACGGCGACCGCATATCGATGATACGGGACGCCGAGAAACTGATGATGAAGGCGGCGTCCATGATCGAGAGCGCCACGAAGGGCACCGAATATGAGAGACGCGGGAAGGGATGCTCGAAAACGATAAAGAGGACGATGATCTCAAAGAAGGACGGCAACAGCCTGAACAACATCATCAAGGACATCGGGGCGGGCGGCCCTCAGGGAGCTCCGTCATCCAAGAACACCAAGCTAAAGGATATATGATTGAAACGTTTTGAGAACGGACGTGGGTGCGAATGAAAGTATGGGATTTCGTTAAGGTGGCGGGACCTAAGGTCAGGATCGACAAGGGATTGTCGGAATCGATAGGTCTAGTGGACGGAGGTTATGTTTACAGCACGCTGTTCGAATACCGCGGGGACGGCGCGAAAGAATATGAGCTGATACTCTCCGCTTTCCCGCAGGAGAATTACAGGACGCTGACCAACGTGACGGCGTACATGCGCGACGTTCCGGGATCTACGGCGCAGGCGGCGAAGTTCCTCGGTTCGAGAGGCGTGAACATTTTGAATTCCGTATCGCTGAACGCGATATCCGATACGGTGATCATATGGAAGATGCTCGTCGACCTGAGCTTCGCCGGGGAGGCGGACATACTGAGGGAGACGTTCAAGGCGCTGAAGAATTCCAATGACGAGTCTGTGTCAAAACTCGACCACATAGAGTTCACGCCGGCCGACATCGGCCGCGTGTTCCGGTCCAAGAGCACCGGGAGCAATAAATCCGAGCTGAGACGGGGGGCGCCGGTAACGATGTCAGGAGGCTCGTTCGACACGTCGGTCGAATATCACGACCTTCTGAGGGACATCGGCGGGATGATGGCGATGATCATCGTCGACCCGTCGTCCTGGATGCTTTCGATAACGTTCTTCAGGAAGAACACGAAACTTGTCCGGATGGTCTTCAGCATACCCGACTGTCCGGGATCGATACAGCAGGTGGTCGACCATTTGGCAAGTGAGAACGCCAACCTTATATCTGTGTTCAGCAAAGTGAAGATATGCTATCAGACGATGGCCCTTGACATAACGGCGGACCTGGGGGCAGGCAGGCACTCGGTCGACGGCATGAGAAAGGAACTGACAAAGGCGCTCGGATCCATGAACGGGGTCTTCGAGCTGACCGAATACGAAGAATTGAACTGAGGTGATCGCGGTGGATACAAAACATATAGCATTGACATACGGTGTTGACGCTTCGTCGCTGGATAATGTTCTCAGCGCGGACAGCGGACCGACGGACGCGGCGGCGCTGATCGCGGCGGCGTCGGAAGGTTCGGGGGAGATCGTCGCGATCGCCAAAAAAATAGTATCGGAAGCGAAGAGGAAGCACGGCGGCGATGCCGAACTCGCGTTCCCGGAGACCGCGTACGGCCTTCCGCTGCTGTACGGATGGAAAGGTATAACGAACATAACCGTCGACGGCGCGGCGTCATTCCTGAACGGCCTGAACGCTGCCGGGGCGGCGACGATAGACGATGGTCTCGCGGCCGGCGAGAACGCAATGTATGCAGCGGAGATCATAGAGGCCGTCCGCTATCTGGACCGCAGGCCGGACGGAGAGGAGGGATTCATACCGGACCGCATCATCAGAGAGCTCGGTCTGCCGTTCGTCGATGAGACGATACCCGGCGCAGTGGTGTTCCTCGGAAGGACCGGGAACGGTCCCGAGCTGAGAAAGATGGTAAGGAACTGCCAATCCAAGGGAATGGTCTCGCTGGCGTCCGGGGACTGCCTCGGACAGATGAGAGAGAACGGCATAGCGTTGGGATGGAGCCGCATGTTCTATCCGCTCGGCAATTTCACGGCGACCGTTCACGCGCTCAACTTCGCGGCCCGCGCGGCGTACTCGTTCGGCAGCGTAGGCGAGGGCGAACGCGAACGTCTCAGCGCGTACCTCAAAAAGAGGCCTAAGATCGTGGTGATACACATGGGCCCGCTGACGAAGCTCGACGCGGCGTTCGCGTTCGCGGCGCTGCTGCACAGCGCCGTTGTGATCACCGATCGCGACGTCCCGAACATCAGCGGCGCGCTGCGCACATGCAAGGAACATCTGGACATGCTGCAGGTCGGCATCGAGGAGCGCGGCATCACAGTGAAATTGGAACCGATAGACCTCCCGGTAGCTTACGGCCCTGCGTTCGAGGGCGAAACGGTACGGAGGCCGAACACATATGTGGAGGCCGGCGGAACAAAAAGCGAATCGTTCGAACTGCTTGTAAAGAGGGACGAAAGAAGCGTAGAGGACGGCAAGGTCACGGTCATCGGCAAGGATATCGACGGATTCGCGAAAGGCGATACGATACCGCTGGGAATGCTCGTGCATGTTTACGGAAAGGACGTGCAGTCCGACCTTGAACCGGTCATCGAAAGGAACATCCACCATTTCCTGAACTATGCGGAAGGCGTCTGGCACGCCGGTCAGAGGGACTCCAACTGGATAAGGATAAGCGACGCCGCCAAGGAGAGCGGGTTCAGATTGGAACATCTGGGAAAGATACTGATACATAAGATCAAAGAGGCGTTCGGGAAAGTGGTAACGAGGATACAAGTGACGATCGTCACCGATCCCGCCGAGGTCTCCGAACGGCACAAGGACGCCCTTGAGGTGTACAAGGCGAGGGATGAACGGATAAGAGGGCTGACGGACGATTCCGTTGACGTTTTCTACACGTGCACAATGTGCCAGTCGTTCGCCCCGGACCACGTGTGCATCGTCGCTCCGGAACGGCTCGGATTATGCGGCGCGATCAACTGGCTCGACGCGAAGGCCAGTAACGAATTGTCGCCGAACGGGCCGAACGCGCCCGTTGCGAAGGGTTCTGTGCTGAGCGCCGCGAAGGGGGAGTGGGCGGGTACCAATGACATCGTCCGCGCACAGTCCCACGGCAACGTCGAGAGGATGTGCATGTACAGTCTGATGGACTCTCCGATGACATCCTGCGGATGCTTCGAAGTGATCGTTGCGATGACCGTCGACATGCAGGCCGTCGTCCTTGTCGATCGCGACCACACAGGGATGACGCCCGTCGGAATGAAATTCTCCACGCTTGCGGGATCCATCGGCGGCGGAAGGCAGACGCCGGGATTCATGGGCATCGGAAGGAAATACATAACAAGCGACAAGTTCATTGCCGCCGAGGGCGGCATCGCGCGCATAGCGTGGATGCCGAAACGCCTGAAGGAGGCGTTCGCCGACGACATAAAGAAAATAGCCGCGAACATCGGGATACCGGACCTTTACGAGAAGATAGCGGACGAGACGGTGACCGAAGATGCGGAAGGCCTCATCGCATGGATGTCCGAGAAGGAGCACCCTGCGTTAAGTATGCCGCCTCTCATAGAGTGATACGATGAAGATACCGGACGTCAGCGAGAAATATCAGGGAAGGATAGGCGAGGCCCCTCTCGGCAGCGGTTACATTGCCGGAGGCGCGGACGGCATGCCGTTCCTTTCCTTCGAAAGCGCATCGAAACGCAGAGTGATGATCGCGGGCGAGGTTGTCGACGACCTTACGGACTATCCGGAGCTTGCGGCGTCGATGTTCGACGGCCGTCAGAAGGACCCGACGGAATGGGCGATGATGTGGCGGTCGCTTGGAATGGACATGATCTGCCTCCGGCTGAAAGGCGTTGATCCCGATAAGGGAAAGAGAACGCCGAAGCAGGCCGCCGAGCTGGTGAAAAGGATCGCTGATGCGACGCAGCTTCCGCTGATAGTCTACGGATGCGGCACGCCGGAGATCGATAACGAGGTGATGAGGGCGATCGGCGAATCCGTCAAAGGCACGAAGCTGATACTCGGAAAAGCGGACGAGGATGAGTACAAGACAATATCCTCGGCAGCGATAGCGGGCGATCACTCGCTGATCGCGTTCTCCAATCTGGACCTTAACCTGGCGAAGCAGATGAACATCATCCTTACCGATTTCGGCGTTCAGCGTAACGATATCCTGATGGACCCGCTGATGGCCCCGCTGGGCATGGGTCTGGACTACTCGTACTCGGTGAACGAGAGGATACGCCTGGCGGCGCTGTCGAATGACAAAATGCTACAGATACCGATGATATGCGATGCGACCGGCGCTTGGGACGTCGGCGACGCGGTGAACGACGAGGACAAAGAACTCGGTGACGTGAGAAGCCGCGTCACATGGTGGGAGACGATGACCGCGATGGCGGCGATGGTCTCCGGAGCCGACATTGTGATCATGCGCGGACCGGGCGCGGCGGACATGATACTCGGATATGCCGAAGAGCTCAGAGGTGAGTGAATGCCGACGGCGATCGAATTCTTCAAGCTCCTTCCGAAAACTAACTGCAAGGACTGCGGCCAGCCGACATGCCTCGCGTTCGCGATGCTGCTCGCCAATCAGAAGGCGAAGATCGACGATTGCCCGCATGTGAGCCAATCCTCGAAGAGTGCGCTGGAGGCGTCGGCGGCTCCGCCGATACGGAGCGTCGCCGTCGGAAAGGGAAAGGAGATCCGGATGGGAGGCGAGACCGTGCTATACAGACACGAACGCCGTTTCATCAACCCCGTCGCATACGCGATCACCGTCTCCGATACGTGCAACATACCGGAACGTATCGCCGAGATCAAAAAATTAAGTTTCGAACGCGTCGGGATGATATTCGATATCGATGCAGTATCAATAAAATGCGACTCCGGCGATGCCGATGCGTATGCGAAGGCCGTCGGCGATGCGATGAGGATATGGGACAGGCCGTTCGTCCTTGAATGCGATGCCGCCGTGATAGAAAAGGCGCTCAGCGCCGCGTCGCCGAGAAGACCTCTGATATATCACGCTGATCCCGGGAACATCGATAAGATGACGGAACTTGCGAAAAGGTATTCGTGCCCGCTCGCGCTGAGGTCCGACAGCATGGAAGAACTGGCGGACCTTGCCGAGAAGGCGAAGGCCGCGGGGATCGACGATATCGTTCTGGAAACGGGCGCGTCGAATCTGAAGGATTGCATTGAGCGCCACACCGTTGCGAGACGCAGCGCGATAAAGAAGAAATTCAAGCCGTTCGGATATCCGCTGATGAACCGCGTCGGCTCCGGCGAGTACGCGGTGGCGATGGCGGCGATGTCGACGATGAAGTACGGCAGTCTCGTTATATTCGACGATCTGAAGAGTTACGAGGCATTGCCGTTATTCACGCTCCGTCAGAATATATACACCGATCCGCAGGTGCCGATACAGGTGAAACCGGGGCTGTATCCCATAGGCGACCCCGACGAGCATTCGCCGATATTCTTCACCACGAATTTCTCGCTGACATATTTCACGGTGCGCGCGGACATCGAGAAATCGAAGGTCCCCGTGTGGCTGCAGATCGTGGACACCGAGGGATTGTCCGTGCTCACGGCGTACTCGGCGGGCAAGTTCAGCGCAGAACACGTTACGAAGGCGCTGAACGACAGCGGCGTGCTGGCAAAGAGCGGCGGCGTTGTCGTCATTCCGGGATTGGTCGCGAGGATGTCCTCAAAACTGAATGATATGCTTAATCGCAAAGTTATCGTCGGCACCACGGAGTCGCGCGACATACCGAAGTTCCTGCGGAACCTCAAGTGATCATTTTTATTATCGACGCCACGCCTTTGCTCAATTCGGAATCGTCCGGCAGCCTGAGCGCAGAACCTTCCAGCCCCGCCGAGTATACGAACGGGTCGTGCCTTATCGCCGCGACATCGTCGAATCCGTTGGCCTTCGCCTCATCCGCCAGTTCTTTCGGGAGATCCCCCGGCAGGTTGTTCACTATCAGTATCCTCCTGCCGATCTGCATGCCCACCTCCGAAGCGACCGACGCCAGCCGTGACGCGGTGCGTATGCCTATCCTCGTGGGATCCGATACCAGGAGAAGGACATCCGCCCTCGGCAGTATCTTCCTGGAAAGATGTTCCATCCCCGCCTCGTTGTCCACCACCGTGAATTTGTAATTCTTGATCATGCCGGAGAAACATTCCCGAAGCACATTGTTCATGAAGCAGTAGCATCCCTCTCCCTCCGGCCTTCCCATCACCAGAAGATCGATATTATCGTGCTCGTGCATTGCTTTACGAATTTCGGTGGCAATGTACTCGTGCTTGCTGATCCCCTTCGGCACTATGTCCGGATCCTTCACGATACGATTCCTTATCTCGCCGATCGTTCCCTCTGCGTTCAGTCCGAGCTTGTCCGGAAGGTTTGTGTTCGGATCTGCGTCAACGGCAAGCACGAGACCTTTTTTTGACAGCTGCAATATCAGCTGCGATGATATCGAACTTTTTCCGACGCCGCCTTTTCCTGCGAGCGCTATTATCATTCGCTCACCCCGTAGTGTTCCCGCATAGCTTCCGAGACCTCACGGAGCATGATCAGCGCCTTGTCGGCGTTCCATACCTCCATGCCTCCCAGCCCGCACTGCGGCGTCATTAACGACCTTTTTACGATAAGGTCCTCATCAATGCCCTTCCTCACCAGCGCTTTGATGTTCTCTCTGAATATCTTCGCAAGGCTGCCGGCCGTTTCTATCTCGATCGCATCGTCGCTGCTCGGTATGATGCCCCATGATAATGTGCCTCCCTTCTCAAGGAATCGTGAAACTTCGTCGGGGAACATCGCTATCGTGTGCGCATACGCGTACGCATCGAAGCTCAGTATGTCGATGTCCGTTCTCAGCACCGTTGCCCAATCGGTGTTGCCGCAGCAATGGATCGCCTTCAGGCAATCCAATCCTTCCATGGACTCGTTGATCCATTCCGCCGCCTGGTCGTTGGATATCGACGCGAACGGTGTTCCGAGAAGCGTGAGCGACGGTTCGTCGAAGAACATTATCACGTTGCCGTTACATTTTGACAGACCTTTCGCCTGCCACTTCGCCGCCATGTTAACTGTTTTCCGTACTATCTCCGAATATGCGTCGTCGTATATCACCGGACGGCAGTTGCGGTCGAGTATCTGGAGACCTTCGCTTATCGGCCCCGTCACTTGGCCTTTCACCGCCTTGAATTCGGAGAGGTCGCGCAGTATGAATTCGTAAAGTCCCTTGTGATACTTGTCCGGGTGGCCGAAATATGACTCGTCCCCGGACAATATCGCCGTGTATATCTCCGTCGGATCGTAATTTACCGTATCTGCGCTGATCTTCTTGCCGTTCACGTCGATCTCTATTCCGGGAAGATAGCAGCCGGTCTGCACGTACATGCTCTCCGAATATCCCAGTGCCGGCAACTGCGGCCACGCGGGACACGTTACGTTGCCGTCGAGTATCCTGTCCAGCGCGGTCTTCGCGTCATCGTACGGCAGCGAACCTATGAGCGTGGTCGAAAAATTCCAGTCCATTGCTTTGCCAATGACCGCATAATAATTAAAGGTCACCGTTCCGTGTTATCCCTCCGTGCGCGGCATCGATACTGTCTCAGTGCCCTATCCTTACCTTTCTCCGAACGGACGCATGGCCCTTTCCCGCAAACGTTGTGATGATATCCCTGAGGTCGGCGTTGTACACCGTAACGGAATCCCTCACCCTTCCGACGCATTCCCTCAGGCGGCTTAGGTTATAGTCATAGTCGCTGAGATGGGATTGGTCCCCTTCTTTCACGGATATTATGAACGACCCGTCCTCCACCCGCCCGTACGGATTGAACGGCAGCGGATGCGTTGTGTATCCGAACAATCGTTCGTCTCCCTCGAACGGTATCCTGAATTCCGTGATCCCGCAGGCCGTCCTCTCGGAGCTCACGCCGGCGTATCTTGAGAATATGTCCGTAAAATAGCCGGTGGTCTCGCTCCTCCGTATCGCGTCCTCGCGGATGGTCAGCGGTATTATCTCATATTTTGAATAAATGCCGTCGAATACGTCGTTGCCGTCGCCGTGCATGGCCGACCTTAACGCTTCCTCACGCGCACGGCGCAGCTCCTTGACGAGAAATCTTACCAGATATTCGCCTTTGAACTGCAGACGGTCCTCTGTCATCGTATCACGTATCGGATGTGAGGATATAATATTTTCAAGTTCTCTGCACGAGGGACGGTGTATGAGGAGACGTTTTTCCGTGAGCCGTCCAGAAGTCGTTTTTCAAATCTCAAACGGCCCATTTATTGCAATTAGAATGTGACACGAATTCCGTTGGAAAATGTCAATACTGTTGACGTCTTTCAAAAATGCTCTAAGTATCACCTATGTATCACCTAAGTATCACCTATGTATCACCTATGTATCACCTATGTATCGCCTATGTATCACCTATGTATCACCTATGTATCACCTATGTATCACCTAAGTATCACTCAAAATTAATGTTCGATATGCTTAACTGCCCACATACCAATGCTCTTGGTACCGATTCTCGATAGCAGACCTAGAGATTTGAGTTTCTTTAATGCTCTGTTCACAGTTGGCCTGGACACGCCCATTTCAGCCACGAGGTCTGAAATCGTTGCCTTTGGATTCTTTGCCAAGTAACTTAAGATCGCGTTCTCAAAATCATTGATCGGCAATGATGACGGCTCCTCGGAAGGAGCGTGACCGGAACCTGCTCTGAATATCGTAACTCTTATCGTGTCGTCG
>JAIRTZ010000149.1 GCA_031254685.1 Methanomassiliicoccaceae archaeon | reverse complement strand
CGCAGATACGGAAAGACCGTGACGGTCATTGACGGCATCGACGGAAACGATATCGATATAGACGACCTGGCAAAACAACTGAAGTCGAAGTGCGCCGCAGGCGGTACCGTCAAGGACGGGCGCATAGAGCTTCAGGGCGATCACAAGAAGAAGGTGAAGACCGTTCTGGAGGACATGGGCTTCCAGACTGAGGTCAGATGAATATGAAGAGGAGCGATCTCATGAGAATGGAATTGATTGGACTGGACGTGGAGGTGCTTTCCGCACCGTGTTATGCAGGAACGAAAGGAATCGTGCTCGACGAGACGATGAACACGTTCATCATCTCCTCCGCAGGGGCGGAGAGGATGATCCCGAAGAGGAACAATGAGTTCGCTTTCACATACGAAGGTAACAGATTCGTCATCAAAGGATCAGAGGTACTGCACCGACCAGAGGACAGGATAAAGAAGGTTAGGTGAAATTTATGGTAGCAAAAGTTAAGGATATCGGAATAGACGTCAACCCTCCCGCAGCAGAGTGTGACGATACGAACTGCCCGTTCCACGGCAGCCTGCCGGTAAGAGGGCAGATGATCGACGGAACGGTAGTTTCGATCAAAATGGACAAGACCGCGGTGGTCGAACGCAAATATCTGAAATATCAGAAGAAATACGAAAGGTACGAGAAGAGAACGAGCAGATACTCGGCGCACGCGCCCGAGTGCCTCGCGCTGAAGGTCGGCGATAACGTGACGATAATGGAATGCCGCCCCATCAGCAAGACCGTATCTTTCGTGATAGTCGATAAGAAAGGTGAGTGAGATGAAGGGAATCGCTGGAAATCAGACAAAGGGAGTACAGAACGGGTCCCAGCTTGACGTCGTTGACAACACCGGCGCCAAGGTCATCGAGGTGATAACGGTACCCGGTTACAAGGGCGTTTCCCACAGGGTGCCGTCGGCAGGCGTCGGCGACCTCGTCATTGCGTCGGTGAAGAAAGGAACACCGGCGATGAGGCGTCAGATCGTCTTCGCGGTGGTCGTGAGACAGAGGAGGCCGATGAGGCGCCCGGACGGAACGATGATCTTCTTCGAAGACAACGCCGCCGTGATAACAACGGAAACGGGCGAGACGAAAGGAACGGACATAAAGGGTCCGGTGGCAAGGGAAGCGGCCGAGAGGTGGCCGCGTGTCGCGGCCACGGCGAACATGATAGTGTGAGGTGTGATGATGGTCGCAAGAAGCAGCAAAGCGAGAGTACAGAGGAAGGCGCACTACAACGCCCCGAATCATGTCAAGAGCAAGAAAGTGTCGGCGCATCTGAGCACTGAGCTACGCGAGAAGTACGGCGTACGTTCCGCGAGGGTATGTCACGGCGACACCGTCGTCGTGGTACGCGGGAACGAGGACATACGCGGCACGGAAGGCAGAGTGATGGAGGTCATCACAAAGGACGGCCGCATAGTCGTCGACGGCATAACGATAAACCAGGCGGACGGCACGGCCGTCGCGAGACCGATACACGCGTCCAACGTCGTGATAATAAAACTCGATATGAAGGACGAGTGGAGAGCGGAATCGGTAACAAGGAAGGGGGCTGAGGAATGAGCACTCAAATGAAGAGACTGACCGCACCGAGGTCATGGCCTCTGAAGAGGAAGATCAGAGTATGGATAACGAAACAATCCCCGGGACCGCACGGAATAGAGAAGAGCATGCCCGCGGCGGGTGTTCGCAGGGATATGTTAAAGGTGTGCGACACCGCGAAGGAAGCGAAAAGGATAATCGGCAACCGCGAGGTGCTCGTGGACGGCAAACCGCTGAGGAGCCACAAGATGCCGATAGGCCTCATGGACGTTGTCTCGATACCGAAGACCGCGAAGAACTACAGGATGCTCCTTACTGACAAAGGTAAGCTGGCGCTCGTGGAGATCTCCGAGGCGGAGGCGAAATGGAAGCTGTGCAAGCTCAACAACAAAACGTCGATCAGGGACGGCAAGATACAGCTGAACCTGCACGACGGAAGGAACATCGTGCTTGATAAGAACGAGTACAGGACGGGCGATGTCCTCAAGGTGGAGCTCGAGGGACAGAAGATATCCGGTTCGTTCCCGCTGGCGCCCGGGTCGCTGGCGATGATCTTCGAGGGACCGCACGCCGGAAAGACGGCGGTCGTTTCCGAATGCATAATCAGGCGCGGTTCCGCGGCGAACGTCGTCAGATTCGAGGACGGCACCGAGACGGTACGCAACAACGTGTTCGTCATCGGCGTCAAGAAATCCGCGATCAAACTGCCGGAGGCGAGTGCGTTATGAATGCGATGAGAGAACCGCACGTTGAAAAGGTCGTGGTGAACATCGGGGTCGGCGAGGCCGGCGAAAGACTCGTGAAGGCGCAGAAGGTCATTGAGATGGTCACCGGCCAGAAATCGGTCCAGACGATCTCGAGGACAATAAACAGGGACCTCGCCATCCGTAAGGGAATGCCTCTCGGCTGCAAGGTCACGCTAAGGGGCGACACCGCGGAGGAGTTCCTCGGAAAGGCGCTCGAGATAAGAGAGCACCGCATCCCCGCGTACTCGTTCGACAAAGAGGGCAATATGAGCTTCGGCATCGCCGACTACACCGATTTCCCGGGAATGAAGTACGATCCCGAGATCGGTATATTCGGGATGGATGTGAACGTTGTGCTCAGACGCGTCGGGAACCGCGTGACGCAGCGCCCGATCCTCAGGAGACGGCTGCCGAAGGGGCACCGCATGGACCGCGGCGAGGCGATAGAGTTCATGAAGGCGACGTTTAACGTAGAGGTGGTCGAATGAAACCGAAAAAGGATTTCGGAAGGTCGAAGGGCTGCACAAGGTGCGGCCGCAGACGAGGCCTCATCAGGCGATACGGGATCAGACTGTGCCGTCAGTGCTTCAGGGACATGGCTCCCGAGCTGGGGTTCAAGAAATATTCGTGAGGTGAGACAAGATGCAGAGTGACCCATTGAATGACGCAATGTCTGTGATGAAGAACGCCTCCTCGATAGGGAAGGGCGAATGCATGATACACCCGTCCTCAAAGCTTATCGGCCGTGTGCTGAAGGTGATGCAGGACCACGGTTACATCAATCAGTTCGAATACGTGGAGGACGGGCGCGCGGGACAGTTCCGCGTGATGATGAAAGGAGCGATCAACAACTGCGGCGTGATAAAGCCAAGGTATTCGGTCAAAGTGAACGACCTCGAGAAGTTCGAGGCAAGATTCCTGCCGGCGCAGGATTTCGGTGTCCTGATAATAAGCACGACGGAAGGCGTGATAACGCATACGCGTGCCAAAGAGTTAGGCATCGGCGGAAAGCTGCTGGCATATGTGTATTGAGGGAAAAAGATGACAATAGCAGGGAAAATCGAAAGCACCATCGCCATCCCCGGCGGGGTTTCCGTCTCTCAGGACGGGAACATATTCAAGGTCAAGGGACCGAAAGGGGAACTGAGCAGAAACTTCGCGCACCCTCGTGTAAAGCTGGTCATCGGAAAAGGAGAGATAATGGTCTGTTGCGACTATCCGCGCGTTAAGGAGAAAGCAATGGTCGGAACGTATCTGGCGCACCTGAGGAACATGTTCCGCGGCGTCACCGAAGGGTACGTGTACAACATGAAAGTGGTATTCTCACACTTCCCGATGAAAGTTGCCGTGAAGGGCACGCAAGTGCAGATCGACAACTACATGGGCGGAAAGGACCCGCGCATTGCCGATATAATCGGTAAGACGACGGTGAAGGTCACCGGCGCCGACATAACGATATCGGGAAGCGATATCGAGGCGTGCGGGCAGACGGCCGCGAATATCGAACACGCAACGTCCAGAAGGGGATTCGACAGGAGGATCTTCCAGGACGGGATATATATCGTCGGCAAATCGCACAAGGTGAGAGAATGAGCGTAAAATCACTCACAGACCTTTCCGGTCTGAAAGAAAAGCATCTCGAGGAACTGGCAAAGCTCGGCATAAAGAACGTAGCGGACATGAAGAAGGCCCTCGCCAGTGAGGCGAAAGTGAAAGAGATGATCAAGACGCTGTCCGGCATCGGCCCGAAGACCGTTGACAAATGGAGGACGGAGCTCGAGGGAGTGGACGTCAAAGAACCGGCCAAGGACGCCAAGAAGGA
>JAIRTZ010000046.1 GCA_031254685.1 Methanomassiliicoccaceae archaeon | reverse complement strand
CCCGGCAAGGTTCTGCGACCCGGCGGTGGGCACCGGTCTTGTGACCTCGGTGCCGTCGGACGCGCCGGACGATTGGATATCGCTGTACGAGGTAAAGAACGACCCGGCGATGATGTCCGAATACAAATTAACGAAGGAACAGATAGATTCCGCCGTCCCGATATCGATAATAACGATGGAGGGTTACGGCGACTTCCCGGCGAAGGACGTCATCGATCAAATGAACATCAAACGTTCCGGGGACCCGAAACTCATCGATGCGAAGAAGCAGGTCTACAAGGACGGGTATCACACAGGAAAAATGAAGGACATCTGCGGCAAGTTCGCCGGCCTCCGCGTGGAGGACGCGAAGGAGAAGATGAAAGCGGAGATGATCGCGTCCGGCGAAGCGGAGACGTTCCACGACCTGAGCGAGGAAGTGATATGCAGATGCGGGAACCCCGTCATGATAAAGAGGATCGACGACCAGTGGTTCATCAACTATGCGGACGAGGACCTCACGCGGAGGACCAGCGACCACTGCAGGACGATGCAGATCAATCCCGTCGAGTACCAGAACAATGTCCATACCGTGCTCAACTGGTTCCGCGAGAGGGCGTGCGTGAGACAGGGCAGCTGGCTTGGGACGAGATTCCCGTTCGACGAGAAATGGATCATTGAGCCGATATCCGATTCGTCGCTGTATCCGATATATTATCTGATATCGATGTACGCCAACAGCAAACAGATACTGCCGGAACAGATGGACGAATGCTTCTTCGATTTCGTGATCCTCGGAAAAGGCACCGCGAACGATGTGTCAAAGAGAACGAAGATACCGAAGGAGCTTCTGAACAGGATCAAAGGGGACATAGATTACTGGTACCCGCTCGATCTGAACGTCGGCGGAAAGGACCATATGACCGTTCACTTCCCGGCGTTCCTTTTCAATCACGTCGCGATACTCCCGCCGGAGGACTGTCCGCGCGGCATAATGGTGAACTGGTACATCACCGGCAAGAAATCGAAGATCTCAAAATCAAAGGGAGGCGCCCAGCCGATACCGGGAGCGGCGGAGAAGTTCGGCGTGGATTCGTTAAGATTGTACTATGCGCACATAGCGTCCCCGTACGCGGACGTCGAATGGGACGAGGACATCGTGATATCGTACCGCCAGCGCATAGAACGGATAATGAACATGACGGAAGAACTTGTCTCATCGACGAACGGGGGCGCGTCCAGCGTGGACGGGTGGCTCATCTCCAGGTTCGGCGGTCACATATCGACGATACACGAGGGAATGAAGAGACTGGACCTCCGGATAATGGCGTCGGAAGCGTATTTCGAGATGTTCAACGACCTGAAGTGGTACGTCCGCAGGGGCGGGTCCGATCCCGAGACGATAAGGGAGGCGCTGAGGATGTGGATATCCGCGATGTCGCCGATAACGCCGCACATAGCCGAGGAATTATGGAGCATCTGCAATTTCGACGGAATGGCGGCGGAATATCAGATCCCGGACGTATCGAAGAACGACCCGAGCGCCGAATTCGGGGAGACGCTGATCCGCGATACGATATCCGACATAGCTCAGATAATCAAGGTCACCGAGATGTCGCCGAAGCGCGCCGTCGTTTATACGACGCAGAAATGGAAGGTCAAGGTCATGGGAATAGCGCTCGACCTCGCATCCGGGAACAAGCTGGACATCCCGACGCTGACGAAGGCGTGCATGGCCGACGAATCGTTAAGGAAGCACGGAAAGGCGGTGCCGGAACTCGCGAAGAAGTTCGCCACCGATATGACGAGGACGTCCAACGAGGGGCGGAAGGCGCTGATGCGGCTGAACGAGTCCGATCATCTCTCATCTGCGGCGGATTTCATGTCCTCCGAGCTCGGCGTGAGGGTGGAAGTGATGTCCGCCGATGACGACGGCATCTACGATCCGCAGGGCAAATCGAAGGCCGCGATCCCCGGAAGGCCGGCGATATATCTGGAATGACCGTTCACGCCTGCGAATGCCTGCTGATGAAGTTCACGATCAGTCCGAACGCTTTCTTTTTATCCTCGTCCCTTCCCATGTATATGAAGCCGTGATCGGCGTCCGTGAAAACGTGCGTCTCGACGTCGACGCCCGCCTCCGTGAGCCTCTCGCCGTAATCCCTGCCCTCCTCGTATAACGGATCGAGGTCCGCCAGTATCAGGAGCGCCGGCGGCAGTCCGATGAGCGTATCCTTCGAAGCCCATCTCGGCGATGTGTACGGATGCATCGAGTGCTCCTCGTCCGAGAGATAGCAGGCGTGTATCGCCTTCAGGAACTCACGGTTGAGAACTTTGTCGCTCCCTTTTTTCTTATCGGGATCCGTATGGATGTCCACGCCCGGGAAGCAGAGCATCTGGTACTTTATCTTGAAATGGCCCCTTTCCTTGGCCTTCATCGGTATCGCGGTCGCGAAGTTACCGCCGGAGCTGTATCCTCCGATGCCTATGTTCTCTTTGTCAATCCCATACTTCGCGGCGTTGTCGGAATAATGTCTGATAACTTCGTACGTCGCTTCCTGGCCTATCGGGTACGGATTCTCGGGCGCCTTCGGCCAGTCTATGCTTATTATCTTCACACCGGCCGCTTTCCTTATCATGAGATTTATCTCCTCGTCCATCTCGGGGTATCCGACGCAGTATCCCCCGCCGTGGATGTCCACATACAGCGGCCTCACGTCATCGGAATCGAACCCGTATTCCAGGACACGTATCTTTCCGTACGATGTGTTCACGTACCGTATGTTGGCGATAACGCTTTCTTTCCAGTGTGCGGTGTACATCCTGCGGGTGCCGATCATCATCTCGGCGGCTCTTTTCTTGTCCATGCATCGGTATGATTGTCATTGGTAGATAAAAGCCGCTCATGTCCGCCGTAAGGAGGCATGTTCATTTTCGGGGACAGTATAAAATAAAACGGATGCATGGGGGATGAAACATGGTTCCGGATACGGCGGCCGATAGAACGCTCAGGTACAGGTGGATCGTCCTGGCGATACTCTTGGCCGCATACTTCCTGGTATATCTTCAAAGGAACCTTCCCGGTGCCATAGACCGGACGATAGTGGATGACATCGGAGGCATCGCGACGCTCTGGTCCGCCATCTATTTCTACGTGTACGCTGCGCTTCAGTTGCCCGTCGGCCTTATGGTGGACAGGGTGGGCCCCCGGAAGATACTCTCCGTTGCACTTACGGTCGTCACCGCCGGTACGTTCATCATATCGCTGGCTGACTCGGAAACGGTCCTGTATCTCGGGAAGATCGTCATGTCGTGCGGTATGGCCTCCATATACGTCCCGCTGACGAAAGTGATCGTCGCCTGGTTCGCGAAGAGGGATTTCGCAAAGATGAACGGATATGTCATCGCAACCGGCAACTTAGCGGGGATAATAGCGACGGCGCCCGCCTTCATGCTCATCGATTCAATCGGATGGAGAGGCTTCTTCGTTATGTTCGGCATCATTTCGGCGGTGCTTGCGGCGCTCTGCATAACATTCGTGCGCAACTGCCCCACGGATATAGGGGGAGCGGAGATGTATGACATCTATCCGGAGGAGAGGGAATCCCGCAGGGTATACGAGAAGGTGCCGCACAGGGAGGGCATTATGACCGTCATCGGGAGCGGGCGCGCCTTCTGGATGCCCGCGTTCGCGTATTTCTTCATATTCGGTGCCATGATGCTGTTCCAGGGGCGGTGGGGCGCCTCATTTTTCAAGAATATTTACGTTTTCGACGTATTCGGGCTCTCGCCCGCGCTTGTCGGAACGGTCCTGATCATGTTCCTTGCCATCGGCAAGATGATAAGCACCGCGACCGCCAGCAGTGTCGCGAAGCGCGTCGGTTCCAAACGTAAAGTAGTGCTCTCCGCGAATCTGGGATTCCTCGCGGTCTGGGGCATCATCTGGCTTCTGGCCGGCAGGGCGGACATGTTCTGGTTCTGGGCATCCGTGTGTTTCATGTTCGGCTTCTGCGGCGGTTTCATGTCGCTGGGATATGCACAGGCGAAGGAATGGTTCCCTGTGGCGATCTCCGCGACGGTCATCGCATTGTTCAACACGATGGTCTTCCTGGGCGGCGGGATACTGCAGACGATATCGATGATCGTGATCGACGAAAAATCACCGACGCTGTCGCAGTTCACGACGATGTGGGGCCTCGCGTTCCTCTGGGTCGTCATGGCATGCGCCGCCGCGTTCCTCTCCAGGGACAGGGGCACAAAGGGCGCAATAAAGATAAGGACGTGATCCGGGGATCACGGAACGAGTTTGTGGTATCCGTACGCCTCTTCGCCGGCGTTGAAGCACCATTGGATCTTCGTGAAGTTCTTCTTCAGTGCGATGACGTCCTTCTTCACCTTCGCGGGGTCCTCTTTCTTCGCGACGCGATGGACAAGGCTGGCGACCTCTTTCATTTCGCTCTCCCTCATGCCTACGCGCGTCAGTTCCTGAACGCCGAGGCGTATGCCGGACGGTCTGACGGCGCTTGTGTCCTTCGGTAACATGTTCTTGTTGCAGATGATGTTCGCATCCTCCAGATCTTTGCTCACATCCTTTCCGCCCCCGAACTTCGAAACGTCGACCGCGATCGCGTGCGACCTCGTGAATCCGAGGTCCGGGCAGAGGACGTCCACACCGAGTTCATACAACGCCTGGCCGAGCGCCCTTGCGTTCCTGCACGTCTGCGCAGCGTAATCTTTAGCGAACACTTTCATCTCTGCGAGCGTTATCGATAACGCGGCCATCGCGTGCAAGTGATGCGAGCTCGTGACACCGGGGAACACGGCGCGCTGTAACGCCTTTTCCTGCTCATCGGTCATGTTGCGGCCCAATAACAGTCCGTGGTTCGGGCCGGGGAACGTTTTATGCGTGCTGGCCGAAAGTATGTTGACGCCTTCCCTCAGCGGGTCCTGGAATTGTTTGCCGGCGATGAGACCGAGGACGTGGGCGGCGTCATACCATACCAGACATCCGATCTCATTGAACGTATCGTTCAGCTCTTTGAGCGGCGGCGGGAACAGGAACACCGAAAGGCCGAACTGAGCGACCTTCGGTTTTACGGTCTTTAACATCTTGATCGTGCCGTCGATGTCCAGGTTCATGTTATCTGTGTTGAACGGATAATTGACGGAATTCACACCGCGCTGTCCGAACGCCCCGAACTCCGCCGTTGATATATGGGCGCCCTGCGCCAGCGCGCATGTCGTGATCGTATCGCCGGGCTTCGCAAATGCGAAAAGAACGGCCATGTTCGCGACTGTGCCTGATATAGGTCTTACGTCGGCGAATGAACATTCGAACAGTTCCTGCGCCATCTCGACCGCTTTCGATTCCACCTGGTCCACGTAGATATTGCCCTGATAGTATCTTTTTCCCGGAAGCCCCTCGGCGTACCTGTCCGCGAAATCCGATATCAGCATCTCCTTTGCCAGCGGGCTCATCAGGTTCTCCGATGCGATCATCGGTATCGATTCCTCGAACCATTTGTTGTGCGCCATGACCTTCTCTCTGATCCAACGTGCGTCTTCCTTCATTTGCTCACACACCACCGTAAATCGGTATCGTTAAAAAGTTTATTCATATTTTTTTTGTTTTTTTCAATTGAATTCCCTGCGGCCGCCGTCACCGAGGTCAAGGCATATCTCCCCCGGGTACACGCCCTTCAGTTTCGCAAGATATATTGAGACGAGGTCGCCGAGTATTATCGCCCTCAGGTTCTTCTCCAGGTCGTTTATGCCTTTGACCTTGAACTCGTAAGGTTTTATCCCATTCTTGACAAGCACCGAGGAGAGCGTTTCCGTCATGCATCTGAGCACGTCTATCGGGTCGTCGTCTATCAGCATGATCAGTATGAACTCGTCCGACGAATAGTCGTCGGCCCATCCGACGATCTCGTTGTGGCTGAACTCGGGTATCGTGCCGCAGAATGCGATCGTTCTCGAATTCTCGCTTATCTGCATCTTCCATCTGATCGCGGCGGCCCTGAGGTTCACCAGGCTGTATATGACCGGTATCTTTCCCAGTATCCTGCATGCGATCGCCACCGCCTTGTTGTTCGTCTCATCTTTCAGTATATCGTCCCTGAACTCCCTGAGCGACGGAAGCAGCGATCTTAACTCGGACCTGCTGGCGCAGATCCCCATCTCCTCGAATACCGACGCCGTCAATCCGAGCATATATCCGAGCGCGTTCCTCGGTATCAGTCCGGAGGGCATCGTTATCAGCGGGTTATCATTCCCGGCCGCCCTTTCCATCAGCTCTCCGCCCGACGTGATGCATATGATGTCGCATCCGCGGGACGCCGCCTGGTCGTACAGGCGCAGCGTCTCCGGGGTATTTCCCGAGTAGCTGATCGCAATGACAGCCGTATGCTCGTCCACCCATCTCGGGAGCTCCGCGCCGCGTACCACGGAGATCGGAACATCGGATGACGCGTCGGCGAAATCCGACATGATCTCGCCGGCCATCGCGGACGCGCCCATCCCGCAGATGCACACCTTCGGCTTTTTTGCGATGTTCATCAGCGGCATGTTCAGAGCGGACTCTATCTGTTCCGGCATATCTGCCGGGTCGGTGAACACCTTCGCTCTCGTCCTCTCCTCCGCCGCCGGTGCGTCTTCCATGTAAATGTTGCATTAGCTCCGTTGTATATATACGGAACTGAACCGCGCGCATGCGTTCCCGTGTATGCGCGACACATGCCTCCGATGACGGCGCAAGGTTACAAAATAATTGGTAGTTCAAGAAATGTTTTTTTAGATGCCCCCTTACGATGCACGGCTGTGAGATGAAATGCGCCTGAAAGATGCCGTCGATGACATACGCAAGGGAAAGATCGTTCTGATCTACGACTTCGACGACAGGGAACGCGAGACGGATATGACGATAGCGTCGCAGTTCGTCACTCCCGATGCGATAAGAAGGCTGAGGAAGGACGCCGGAGGTCTGATATGCACGACCACACCTCATAACATTGCAATGGAACTCGGACTTCCGTTCATGTCCGACGTATTCTGTAGCGACCCCGTGAAATTTCCGCTGCTGAAAAGCATGGCGCCCACGGACATCCCGTATGACAACACGCGGTCGTCATTCGGCGTCACGATCAACCACCGCAGGACGTACACGGGGATCACCGACAACGACAGGGCGCTGACCGTTTCCGAATATGCGAGGATAATATTCTCCGGCGGCACCGCCGCAGCGAGGACCGAGGAATTGGGAAAGAATTTCAGGGCCCCCGGTCATGTCCATTTATTGAACACAAGCGAAAGCATTCTGAAGAACAGGAAAGGCCATACGGAACTGGCGACGGCGCTGATGATACTTGCCGGCGTCAATCCGTCGGCGACCATCTGCGAGATGATCGGCGACGACGGCAACGCGATGACCAAAAAAGATGTAAAAGAATATGCGTCACGCAACGGATGCGTCTTCATAGAGGGGGACGAGATCATAGAGGCGTGGGAGAGACGGTGAGAACATGGTACGGGTGATGGCGTCCGGAGTATTCGATATACTGCACACAGGTCATATCTCATACCTTGAGCAGGCGAGGGCGATGGGCGATGAGCTCGTGGTTGTCGTGGCATGCGACAACACCGTCCGGAAACGAAAACATGAACCGATAACTCCCGAAGCTATGCGCGCACGGATCATCGCCTCGCTGAAAGCGGTGGATAAGGCGGTCATTGGCAACGACGGCGATATGTACCGCACCATCGAGGAGATAAGACCGGATATAATCGTCCTCGGGTACGATCAGGCGTTCGATGAGAACGAACTCAGAAAGGAACTGAAGAAACGGAACATCGCCGCCGAGATAAGGAGAGCGGGCGAATGCGGGGACGACCTTACCGGAACGAGGCGCATCGTCGAGCGTATAATCAAAGGGTCCGGTGACAGCAAATGAAACTGATCGGCGTCGCGGACACAACGTTCGCAAGATATGACATGGGCGCGTCGGCGATCGACGAGTTGAAGAGCACCGGCACAGGGTTCAAGATCATAAGATGCACGGTCCCGGGAATGAAAGATCTCCCGGTAGCATGCAAGAAACTGATAGAGGAACAGAAATGCGACATCGTCATCGCGCTGGGGATGCCCGGTCCGAAAGATAAGGACAAAATGTGCGCGCATGAGGCGTCGCAGGGCCTGATCAGGGCGCAGCTGATGACGAACACGCACATAATCGAGGTGTTCGTTCACGAGGACGAGGCGAACGACGAAAAAACTCTCGCATTCCTCGCCGACCGCAGAGCCAGGGAGCATGCGGTCAACGCGTACAATATGATATTCCATCCCGATAAGCTGACGAAGAGCGCAGGCAAGGGATTGAGACAGGGCTTCGAGGATGCGGGGCCGATAAGATAAGGTGGTATGAATGAAAAAATACAAACTCGGAATGGTGGCGGCGGAATTCAACTTCGATATCACGTCGATGATGATCGAGCGCGCAAAGTCGCAGGCGGAGTTCCTTGAGGTGGAAATTGCAAAAACAATAATGGTGCCGGGCGTGTTCGACATGCCGCTGGCTGTGAAGAAGCTGCTTGAGATGAAGGAGATCGACGCTGTCATAACGTTAGGCGCGGTCATTGAGGGCGAGACGGAACACGATGACGTTGTGATATCCCATGCGTCCAGAAAAATTGCGGACCTCTCGCTGGAATTCAACAAACCGGTCGCGCTGGGAATAACGGGCCCCGGGATGACGAGGCTCCAAGCGGT
The DNA here is from genome assembly GCA_031254685.1 of Methanomassiliicoccaceae archaeon. Lineage (GTDB taxonomy): Archaea > Thermoplasmatota > Thermoplasmata > Methanomassiliicoccales > Methanomethylophilaceae > Methanomicula. The sequence continues at coordinate 1,529 of JAIRTZ010000046.1, read as the reverse complement.
CGACCGCATAGAGAAGGGACGCGACGTCGTGGACGCGGCAGTGAAGATGCTGAAGCGCCTCAGCAAGTAAGCTTGCGAACATCGCAGTCCCCGTCCGGGACGTCTTATTCGGAGGATGTTCCGGATAGAGGATGCGGCGATGGATGCTCGGTCGCCGTCATCACTTTTAAGTCTTACGGTTAACGCTGTTCATTTTAGTATATATTTTATACGTCGAAAATAATACGCGCCACGGGGTGCACCGTGGAATCGCAATCGACAGAGTATAAGGAATCTTGGAGAAAGGAATATCTCGATACGATATGCGCATTCGCCAACACGGACGGCGGCACAATGGTCATCGGCAAGGATGATAAAGGCAATACCGTCGGGATCAGGAATTCGGAGAAGCTTCTGACGGAGATACCCAATACGGTACGCAATGTCCTCCGCTTCTCTCCTGAGGTCCGTGCGGTGACCGAGAACGGAAAGACACTCGTGTACGTCACCGTCATGCCGCAGGAGATGCCCGTGGACTTCGGAGGCCTCCATTACATACGGTCGGGCAGTACGACCGTGAACGTCACCGGTAATGAGCAGATACGGTTCCTGCTTCGAAAAATGAATCTCTCCTGGACGGACTTCCCTGCCAATAGCCTGAGGATGAGGGACCTTTCGCAGGATGCATTAAAATTTTTCATAAAAAAAGGACTGTCATCGAACCGCATGAGCAAACAGGCGGCAGAAGACGATATAGAAACTTTACTGAGGAACTATCATCTGATGGAAAATGACGAGTTACACAACTCAGCGGACGTCCTGTTCAGAGGAAATCCGAATTTTGCCTTCAGCTTGGCAAGTATCAAGATAGGCGACCTGAATGACGACGGCCGCCTTTTGAGACACGATCAGATCGACTACCCGGGAGTACTGCAGCCGGACCGTGTGATGGACGTCCTATTGAACAAATACCTCCGAGGGGTCGATGAGCTCGAAGGGCTGATGATGGTGACCAAATATCCGTACCCGGAGAGGGCATTGAGAGAGGCGGTGATGAATCTGATAATCCACCGCGAATACTTCGGACAAGGATATGCATACATCAAGGTCTATCCGAACCGTATCGAGATGACCAATCCGGGATACCTCCCGAAAGGCTGGACGACGGACGATCTTTACACAAAGCACAATGACGCCCTGACGAATCCTGCGATCGCGAATGTATTCTTCACCATGGGATACGTAGAGAAATGGGGCTCGGGGATCAAAATGATGCGGGACGAGTGCCTGGCGATGAATCTTCCGGAGCCGGAATACGAAATGGTGGGCAACTACTTCCAGATCACATTCAGACTTCCCGAGAAAAAGATCGCACCCGTACAAAAAATAGCGACCGTGGATTTATCTTACCTAACAGAAACGGAATCGAAGGTATATGCGCTGATATGCGCAGGAAATCTTTCCACAACCGCCGAAATATCGGATGCTCTAAATATTTCTGTGATAACTGTGAAGAGAGCGGCAGCAAAACTTGTCGATGGCGGATATTT
>JAIRTZ010000145.1 GCA_031254685.1 Methanomassiliicoccaceae archaeon | reverse complement strand
GGCCTGTGCCTCTTCGCGTCATATGTCTCGCCGTATGATTCGCACAGGACCTTCGGTCCGTCGAACCTTACCTTGAAATCACACATTACCGAAGATTCGGCGTCGAACAGGAACAGAAGTTCCGAAAGGAAAAGGTATAATCGGTCCTCGATGTCCTCCGCTTCCGCGGAGAACGAGAACTTCGTCCTTTTTTCTATCGTGCCGATATCGAGCATCTGATCGAATAACGCATATGCGGCGTTCCCGAAACATTCCTCGACCGTCCTTCCGGTGCATCTGACAAGAATGTCCGCCGTGTGCTCCAACGTTTCGTACCGCATCAACGAAAGAATACGGAACATGTTAATCTTCGTTTCGCCGGGCCTGCGGGAAATAATATATTAATACCTGCAGGACGGTAATTAACGCTATGCGCTTGGCGATAGTCGGTTGCGGCTCCATAGGCGGAGAACTTGCAGAGGCCGCGGATAATATGGACGAAGTTAAAAGAATTTATCTTATGGACCTCAACGGAAAGGCGGCGGACGCGCTCGCGTCGAAGCTGAAGAAGGCGATAGCCGTACGTTCCATAGACCAGGAGTTATATCACTGCGATCTTGTGATCGAGGCCGCGAGCCAGGCGGCCGCCAAGGCGATAATTCCGAAGGTCGTTGGCCGCGGCGTCGACATCATGATAATGTCCGTCGGCGCGTTGGTCGACGACGATTACCGGAAGAACGTTTACGATACGGCGAGGAACACGGGCGCGCGCATACTCGTGCCTTCCGGCGCAGTGTGCGGAACGGACGGTTTAAGCTCCGCGGCCGCAGGAAGCATCGATAGCGTCGAACTGATAACGACGAAGCATCCGAGCAGCATCGTCGACGTCCCGTACCTGAAGGAAAAGGGCATTGACGTCAACAAGATCGCAAAACCGACCGTCATCTACGAGGGGCCCGCCAGGGAGGCCGTCAAATTATTCCCGAAGAACGTCAACGTGGCGGCGGCCGTGAGCATCATGGGGATCGGCTTCGACAGGACGAAAGTGAAAATAATATTGGACCCGAAGACAAAATCGAACTCGCACGAACTGATCGTGAAGGGAGAGTTCGGCGATATGATATCGAGAACGAATAACGTCCCGTCCCCCTCGAATCCGTCAACGAGCCATCTTGCCGCACTGTCGGCGATCGCCGCACTGAAAAGGATAATCCGGAACGATTGGGTGGGTATCTGAGGAAATGACCAGAGCTCAGCGGATCGCGAAGAAATGCAGGAGGACGGACGCCGTCGTCATCGCGAACGGGACGTCACCGTTCCTGGACCCTTTGTTCTGGTATGTGACCGAGCAGGTATCAGGAACATTCGAGGGATCCGTCGCAATAATATCCGACGACGGTACGCTTGACATCGTCACCGGTACGCTCGAAGCGACGACCGCGAAGAAGGGTTTGGGAAACATTCACATTTACGAGACGCGGGACGAACGAAGCCACATCCTGATGGAATTGCTGAAAGGGTGCGGACGCATCGGCGTGCGCGCCCCGTGCATATCGCACGGCGCTGCCGAGAACATCAGGAAGATCACAGGAGCGGAATTCATCGACGTGTCCGCGGACATATCGAAGATCACGGCAGTGAAGGACAGGAAGGAAAGAGCGGAGATACGGAAGGCATGCGCCGTATCGTCGAAAGTTGCGTCCGGGATACCCGAGATGCTGCACAGGGATATCACCGAAAAGGAGATGGCATGGCTTATCGACTCCGGGATGCGGGAGAGCGGAGGCGGCGGGAATGCGTTCGAGACCATCGCCGCATTCGGTCCGCATTCCGCGGAGCCGCATCACAGCCCGACGGGGACCAAGATCAGGAAAGGGGATGCGGCGCTGTTCGACTTCGGATCGAAATACGGCATGTATTGCTCCGATCTCACGAGGACTGTCTTCTTCGGGGACCCGGGCGCTGCGCTGAAGAGAGCATATAACGTTGTCATGAAGGCCAAGGAGGCGGGAATGAACGAGATGTATGACGGCGCGCCAGCGAAGAATGCCGATATCGCGGCGAGGAACGTCATTGACGCTACGGAGTTCAAAGGGATGTTCATCCATGCGTTCGGCCACGGCCTCGGGATGAACATTCACGAGGCGCCGTCATCATCAGTGCGTTCCGATGATGTGCTGAAAAAAGGGATGGTCGTGTCCGCGGAGCCCGGGATCTACCTTCCGGGGCTCGGAGGGATACGGATAGAGGATACCGTTCTGATAACGAAGAACGGCGCCGAAACGCTGACCGATTTCGATAAGGGCCTTACCGTTGTATGATCTCGGATCTCTGAGCACATCAGAACGAACGTTCCAGCGTTATCCTCATCCTGTCGCCGGACATCTCCATGTCCGAACATTCTCCGTTCACGCGGCCGATCTTTTTCATCGGATACGCGGCCACGGGCCTGCCGTCCGCGGCGCTGAGCGGCGTCGGCCCGAAGAATATGCAGACCGCGTCCGCCTCCGGCCAGTATGCGATATCTCCTTTTTCGAATGTCTTCGAATCGCCTTTCACCTTGGTGTCCGATCTCATGACGAAATAGATCTGCGAGCCTAACATGTTAATGTCCGACGAGAACGGCAACGACAGCCATATCTCATTCGATATATCGGAATCGTCCAGGACCGCGGGCCATTCGCCGCACCTGGTCCTTATTTTGATATTGCTCATATCCGGATTCACTTCTTTCTTTCAAAGAGGGCCCTTATGTCCTTTCCGATGATCTCCAGTTCCAGGGTCTTCTCATCGGCCTCCATCTTTTTCAGTTCCTTGAGGCCGTTCTTCCACTCAGCGCGCCAATCGTCCTTGAATTTCCCGGATTCGATCTCTTTGAGTATGGATCTCATACCTTCTTTCGATTCCTTCGTTATGACGCGGTCGCGTCTGGTAAGACCTCCGTACTCGGCGGTGTTGGACACCACGTACCACATCTTCGAGAATCCGCCTGCCTGTATCAGGTCGACGATCAGTTTCACTTCATGGAGAACCTCAAAATACGCGATCTCGGGGGGATATCCGCCTGCCCTCAATGTGTCGTAACCGGCCTTTATCAATGCGGTCACACCGCCGCATAATACGGCCTGCTCCCCGAAGAGATCTGATTTCGTCTCGAAGTCGAACGACGTCTCGAACACGCCCGCCCTTGTGGAACCGATCCCTTTGGCCAATGCCAGCGCGATCTTCTTCGCGTTCCCTGTGCTGTCCCTGTGGACCGATATCAAAGCGGGAACGCCGAACCCTTCCAGGTATGCGACCCTTTCCATGTCCCCGGGCGACTTGGGTGCCATCATTATCACGTCGATGCCTTCGGGAGGGTCGATCAGTTTGAACGTTATCGCGAAGCCGTGCGCGAATTCCAACGCCGCGCCTTTCTTCATGTTCGGTTTTACCATATCGACGTATATGTCCGGCTGCACCTCGTCGGGAAGCAGCATCATGACGACGTCCGCGCCTTTCACCGCGTTCGGTATCTCGGCTACTTTGAGGCCGTCCTCCTTGGCCTTCTTCCAGGACGGTCCGTCCTTGCGTACGCCCACTGTGACGTCCAGTCCGGAGTCGTGCAGACATAACGCCTGCGCCCTTCCCTGCGCTCCGTATCCTAATACTGCGATCTTCTTTCCTTTGAGTATGTTCAAATCTGCGTCCGAGTCGTGATAGATGTCCATGCTTCAACACCTTGTATGCGCACGCATGCCCTCAAAGAACTAAAAGGTATCCATTGAAGACCGTGGCTGTCAGAATTTATATATAAAAAAGATATTGTGTTTATCGGAAGTGATGAAGTGTCCACAAGATCGTTCGATACAGACCTGATCCTTGATACGGACGAAGCTCTCCAGAATTTCTTGGACGCCATAGAGGCGGCGGACCGCAGGGGGCCCATGGTGTTGCCGGATTCTTCCGAGGCTATCAGAAGAGGGGTGGGATCCGTAGAGCGTCGGGG
>JAIRTZ010000144.1 GCA_031254685.1 Methanomassiliicoccaceae archaeon | reverse complement strand
ACGCCATCTCTGCCATGTTCAGCAGACCCGGCGACACTTCGAAGTTCTTGATCAATGCTTTCGCAACTTTTGCGACGGACATGTTCATCGGACCGTTGTTGTTGGTCGTTCCGACCACGAGATTGCATGCGGTCACGATACCGTTCTCGTCGCAGACGTAGTCATGCGTCAACGTACCTCTCGGAGCTTCCACGATACCGACACCGCGCCCGCCGGGCGACAGGCCCTTCTGCTTGATGTCGCTGTTGCAGAGATCCTTATCGGATGCGTTCTCCAGGCAGCGTTCGGCCGCGTAGATCATTTCGAGAATCCTCGCCCAGTGCGTCGCAAGGGTGAAGTGTATCGGCCCCGTTATTCCGAGATCTTTAAAGAATCCCTTGTATTCCAGGTACTTCTCCTGCGCGTACGGCGTCGTGAATCCTTCGCCCGCGTTCAGCCTTGATAACGGCGTGGCGCGGTAGATACCGCTGTCCGGACCGTCCACGAGTCCCTTGTAGCCTACCTTTTTCAAGTAGGGGAACTTCTCGTACGACCACGGTTCGACCGCTTCGGCAATGTTGTCCAGATAGTCGATCGCGTTGTACTTTGCAAATTCCTTTCCTTTCTGGTCAACGACCCTTACCGGACCGTCGTGGAATTCCACCTTGTTGTCCTTGTTGACCATTCCCATGTAGTATGTCTCATGGTAGTAGAGGTCCGGGTTCGCTATGATGTCCACGTAATCCTTGTTCTTCAGGACGACGTCGGTGAACACCTGCAGCGATGTCTTTGCAAAAGCGACAAGATTCTCGGCCATCTCGATCATCTCTTTCTGGCCTTCCTTCGTTATGCCTATCGAGACACCTCCGGGAACGCCCATCACGGGGTGCGTGGCCTTACCGCCGATCATCGCCTGTATCTTCTGCGCCTGCGCACGTGCCTTCAGCACAGCGCCTCCCAGTTCGAGACCCACCGCTCCGACGACACCGAGAACGTTCCTCGTTGCCGCGGGGTGCGCAGGTCCGAGCACAAAGTCCGGTGACGCCAGCGCGTAGAAGTGGGCTATGTGGCTGTGCACGAAGTGCGCGTTGTAGAACAGGTCGCGTATCCGGTACGCGGTCTCCGTAGGCTTCGTGTGATAGCACATGTCTATCGCCTTCGTTGCCGCCAGGTGGTGCGCGCCGGGGCACACACCGCATAACCTTGCGGTGATCTGGTTCAGCTCCGTGACCTTACGGCCGATGCAGAACCTTTCGAAACCGCGCAGCTCGGGCACCTGCCAGTACACGTTGCTCACGTTGCCGCTGTCGTCGAGGAATATCTCGATCTTGCCGTGCCCCTCGAGGCGCGTTATCGGGTCGACGGTTATTCTTTTCTCATTGATCTTCTTCTTCTCATCCCAAATAATAGGTCCGGCCATCTCACTGACCTCCTTTCTTCTTTTCAACGACAGATCTCTTGATCAGCGCTTTCGACATCGTGAACGCGTAGAAGTATCCCAACGGATCCTTCACGGATGACATTATCTCTATAATGTCGGCCTCGCCGCATGTCGGGTCCTTGTCCAGAACGGGGAATAATGACGCTATCGCGGTGAAGATGCTCGATCCGTGCTCCGAGACAACGCTCGTCGGTCCGTAGCATCCGCGGCACGGCTGTGCCGCGCGCGTGCACTTCGCTCCGCATCCTCCCACCGTCGCGGGACCGAGGCACAGTATGCCCTGGTCCATCAGGCAGAGTTCCGGATCGACGTCTATCTCGTGGGGCTCCACGATCTTCGTGATCCTTCTGGATTCCTTCTTCCGCGGGCATTCCTCGCATAACGTTTTGTTCGAGACACCGACCATCGTTCCCTTCGGCGGTAACGCCTCGCCCTTGTAGGCGAACGCCGCGACCGCCGCGAGCAGCTGTGCGATGGATTCCTGCGTGGGCGGGCATCCCGGTATCGAATAGTCGATATCGATCACCTGATCGAGCGATTTCACAACGTCGTACAGTTCAGGCAGCGTTATGACGCCGTCATTGGTTTTCACGGACGTCTGCGGTAATACCGCCGCTTTCTGTTTGTCCTGGAAGTCCTTCATCGACGGGCACTGTCTGTACACGTAATCGAGTATCTCGTCCTTCCCTCCGGGTACGAGGTTCGCGAGCGCCGGCGAACCGCCGAAGCACGCGCACGTTCCGTACGAGACCACGAGCAGCGACTTCTGACGGAGCAGTTTCACCATGTGCTCATTTTCCGTATTTCTCACGGCGCCGTTGATTATCGATACGGTTATCTCTTTGTCCTTCATCGCCGCGATGTCCTTCTCCTTTCCGTCGGAGGCGATCGGCCACATCACGATGTCCGCCATATCGCCTATCGTGAGGATACGCTCATTCGTGTCAAGCAGCGAAACGTCGCATCCCCCGCATCCGGCGGCCCAGTAGACCGCGAGCTTCAGCTTCCCTCCCGGAGGTGCTCCGGGAAGCAGCGGGAACGCGTCCAGCGGGTTGACGAACTCTTTGGGCGGTGCCGCCTGCGGCGCCGCTTTCACGGCGGCCTTCTTCTCGGCGGCCGGTTTCTTTTCCTTCGCGGCATGCTCCTTGCATCCGCAGTCGCAATCGTCCTTGTGCTTGTTCTTTCCGAACAGTCTGTCAAAGAATCCCATTTACTGCACCTCCCTGAGCGGCGTCGGTCCGAGCTCCTTGATCACTTTCACGAAAGACGTGATCGTATTCTGGAACTTCTCTCCCTC
>JAIRTZ010000137.1 GCA_031254685.1 Methanomassiliicoccaceae archaeon | reverse complement strand
CCGGTCGGCGGCAATGAGAAAGCATTTTCGTTAATGGACATGAGGCGGAAGACGGAAGTGAACCTTGACTGCACCGCGTACCTGGGAAACAACGGAACGGACTATCCGGCGATGGACATCGTCAGGGACAACGATGGGCTGTCGCTGTCATTCAACGGGGACGCGTACGCCGTGAGAGGCGCGAACGTCGCGGTGATGTCTCCGAACTCGATAGTCGCCGCCGTGATAATATCGGAGTTCTACGTGGGCGGACTGGAACGTGTGTACTCGCTGATAGAATCATGGGACCGCGACAAATTATCCAAGATCGAATTCTCCGACCGTCATCTGATGAACGCGCTGTTCGAGGCGTTCCCGTCAAAGCTGCCTGACGCGATGATAGTGGATGACGATAATATCGACGATGTGATACGCGAGAGCGAGAGATACAGGAAAAAATTGACCGTCTGAACAACGGAGAGGTGCTCACGCCGGGATTCGAACCCGGGTCGAAGCCTCGAAAGGGCCTCATGATTGGCCGCTACACTACGTGAGCCTTGACCGTCCATGAAAGAAATGGTTAATAATGGTTTCCTTAGAGGAACGGAAGTTTCACGACCGTCGCTTTTGCCGAACGGCCCCGTATGTCTATATCGAATTCATTGCCGGGTGACGACACGGACAGCGGCACGTAACCCAATGCGATACCTTTCCTGAGGACGGGGGACATTGTGCCGGATGTGACGGCCCCTACTTTCTCGCCATCCCTGAGCAAAGCGTAACCGTGCCTCGGAATGTTCCTGCTGTCCGTCGTAAGACCTACGAGCACACTGCGGCCGCCGTTTTCTTTCTGGGCCTCCAACGCTTTCCGCCCGATGAAATCGTGATCCATCTTGACGACCCACGGAGGCCCCGTCTGTATCGTGGTCTGCGAACCGTCGAAGTCGGTGCCCGAAAGCAACATGCCTTTTTCCAATCTCAGCGTGTCCCGCGCGCCGAGGCCCGCCGGCACCAGCTCGCCGCCGCCCGCCTTCATGAGGGAATCCCATAACAGCTCCGCATTCCCGTTCTCAACTAGTATCTCAAAACCGTCCTCGCCCGTGTATCCGGTGCGGGCGAACATGCACGCCGCGTCCTTTCCCTGCGCCAGGATGTCCGAAAGGAAACCGCCGCCGCCGTTGAGCCGGACGGGCATGACGCTGAATCTCTTTATTCCGATGACGTCGTCCTTCGTTATACGCTGTGCGATCTCGGCGGCCTTCGGCCCCTGGATCGCCAGGCACGCGACCCTTGAGGATACGTCGATGATCTCCGTACCCTTCCGTTCCCCGAGGGCGCCGGCAAGATGCGAGATCACAATATCCTTCGCCGACGCGTTCGGGACCAGAAGGAACACATCGTCGCCCATGTTGTATACGATGGCGTCGTCGATTATCGTCCCGTCATCGTTGAGGAGGTGCGTGTATATGCCCTTCCCCTGAACAGCGAGGTCTATGTTGTTCGTAAGGACGTTCCTCAGGAACTCCTTCGCCGCCGGTCCGCGTATTATGATGTCGCCCATATGCGATACGTCGAACAGCCCCGCGGATGACCTGACAGCGTTATGCTCCTCGATGATGCCGGAGTACTGGATGGGCATCTCCCATCCGGCGAACGGCACCATCCTGGCGCCGGACGATATGTGTTTCGCAAAGAAAGGTGTTCTTTTGCTCGGTTCCATGTTCACGCATCCCGCTGTCTTATTTAAGGAGTCTCTCCGGTATCGTCTGATGCCTCCACAGGTCGTCCATCGTTTCGGAGCCGCGTATCAGTTCCGCCTTCCCGTCCTTTACCAGCACTTCCCTGCACCTCGGCCTTGAGTTGTATGTACTTGACATCGCGAACGAGTACGCGCCGCAGTTGTACACCGCAACGATATCGCCGTCCTCGGGCGCCGGCAGTGCGCGGTCCTTTGCCAGGAAGTCGCCGGACTCGCATATCGGCCCCACCACGTCGTATTTCCCGGTGCCCGCTTTGTTGAACTTGTTCGCGATCGCGACGTGATGATACGAGTCGTAGAACGCCGGCCGTATCAGCGTGTTGAAACCCGCGTCGACGCATACGTAGTTCTTCACGCCGCTCTTCTTCACGTCGACGCATCTTGTCAGCAATACCGTGGAGTCGCATACCACGTACCGTCCGGGCTCCAAAGCCAGGATCCCGACGGACGTATCGTTCAGTATCATGTCCGTGACGGTGGCCGCGAGCTCCTCAAGGTCCTCCTCCGGCTCGTTCGGCCTGTACGGCACCCCTATGCCGCCGCCCATGTTGATGAACTCAAGTTCGATCTCCAGTTCATCCCTGATCTGGTTGGTCAGGTCGATAAGGACGGCGACCGCGTCTATCAGCGGTCCGATGCCCTTTCCGCCGCTCCCTATGTGAGCGTGTATCCCCTTCACCTTGAGACCGAGTTCCATGGCCCGCCTGAACGTTCCCATCGCAAGATCGATGGGGATCCCGAACTTGGAGCCCTTCGCGCCCGTCACAACTTTATCGCTGTGCCCGGAACCGATGCCCGGCGTAACTCTTATGGATATCGGAATGTTCGGGTTGATCTTCGCCAGCCGTTCCAATTCCGATACCGAGTCGATATTGATCATCACGCCGAGGTCCGCAACGGCCTTCAGTTCCGGGGTGCTCACGCACGTTCCCGTGTACAGTATGCGGGACGCCGGGAATCCGGCCTTCATGCACGTCAATACCTCGCCGATCGAGACGGCGTCTATATGGCTGCCCTCCTGTTCCAGTATCTTCAGCACCGCCAATGACGAGTTTGCCTTGCACGCATAGTGCACGCGCGTGGGCATGTGCTTTGAGAACACGCCGTATATGCGTCTGTAATTCTCCCGTAAGATGTTCTCGTCGGTCACGTAGACCGGAGTGCCGAACTTATCGGCTATGTCGGCGGCGCGCATGCCTCCGAATATCATATGCCCGTCGTCGTTCTTGAAATCCCTCATCTCATCCACCCACGAACTTCCTGTGAAGTGATTTCACAACGCCTATGGCCATGTCCGTCGGTACAACGAAATTCAACGAGACGTCGGACGCGCCCTCGGATATCAATTCCACGTTGGCGCCGGCCTCGAATACGGCGCCGAATATCTCCGCGGACACGCCGCACCTTCTCAGGAGGTCGTCTCCGACCGCGCAGATCAGCGCCATGTTGCTCTTCACGTCTATCCGCTCAACATCGGTAGGGTCCAAAAGATTGAGGTGCTTCAGCGTCTCCTTCACGTCAAGGTTGTGTATCAGCAGCGCAACGGTGGACAATGACGTTGATATTGCGTAGACTATGACGCCCGCGTCCGCTATCTTGTCAATGATCCTGGCCACCATTCTGGGGCGATACGCGATCTCCGACGAGCCCACCGTTATTATGGAAAGGTCCGCCTTCATCGCGACGCTCCGTAACATCTCGTTCTTCGGGGCCCTCAGGTGATGTATCAGCGTCCCGGGGCGTTCCGGCTTCGCCGAGTTCTTCACCTTGACCGGGATGTGCTTCATCCTCACCGGTTCGATGGTCCTCGGATGAAGGACCTTCGCGCCGAGATACGCCAATTCGGCGGCCTCGCCGAAGTTCATCTCGTCTATCACAATGGCTTCCGGGACAACGCGCGGGTCCGCGGACATAAAACCGTCCACGTCCGTCCATATCTCCAGGCAATCCGCATCCAGCCCGTTGGCAACGACGGCCGCGGAATAATCGGAACCTCCGCGTCCGAACGTTAATGGTTTACCGTCCTCGTTGCGCCCGTAGAATCCGGTGATCACGGGTATCACGCCCCTCAGGATGAGCGGCTTGACGTTCATCATGAGACCGGCGGACGTCTTCTGCAGATCGGCGGTACCGAGGCCGGGAGGCCCGGCGGCGTATATGCCCGCCTCCTCCGAGGTCAGCGAAACGGACTCGCGGCCCATTGACATCAGTATGTACGACAGCAGGAGCACCGACAGCCTCTCGCCCTGTGATGAGATATTATCATTAAAGTACGGGTCGCTTCTCGCGCCCTTATCGTTAAGGAGGTCCCTCAGGGAGTCCACCCTTTCGTTGAACCCCTTCGTGAACTCCTTCAGCAATTTCCCGGTGAGCAGTTCGTTGGCGACGTCCATATGCTTCTTTATGAGCAGCGCCAGCGCGTCGTCGGTGCGCGCATTGTCGGATTCCAGGAATTGGATAAGATGGTTCGTGACGCCGGACATCGCCGACACGACGGCCACGCGTCCGCCGTTGCCTGCCGCTATTATCTTCGCGGACCTCCGGATCGCTTCGGCGGAACCGACGCTCGTGCCGCCGAACTTGAGAACGGTGATCATAATCCCAATACCTCGCTCATGTCGTGGACCTTCCCGTCCTTCCGGCCGTACACCCAGCGTATCGCCTCGATGAACCCCTTGGCGAGCGCTTCCCGCGACCCCGCCTTGTGCTTAAGCTCCATTACTTCCGTATTTCCTGCGAACATCACGGTATGATCGCCTACGACGTCGCCGCACCTTACCGAGTGGACGCAGATCTCGTTCTTCCTCGCCCCGGTCAGCCCCTCGCGCCCGAATATGACGTTATCGACGTCGACCGCCTTCCGCATTCTCTTCACGGCCTCCATCGCGGTGCCTGACGGGGCGTCGATCTTGTGCTTGTGATGCACTTCGACGACTTCGATATCGTAACCCTTCAGCATTGACGCGAGTTCCTCGCATATCTTCCAGAACACGTTCACACCGACCGCGAAATTAGCGGAGTGGACCGCGGACGTTCCGTTCTTTTTCACCTCGTCCCACATCTTCCGCACGGCGTCCTCGGGTATCGCCGTCGTGCCGATGACCATGTTCACTCCCATCGCCGGGATCTTTGTTATAACGTTCGCAGCGGCCTGCGGCGCGGTAATATCAACGTAGACGTCGGCGTTCTCCAGAACTTCTTTAAGGCTGTCGGGCCCCTTCGCGATCACTCCGGGATAGATCTCCTTTCCGAACGCCTCCTCCCGGGGGTCGATCATCGCGCCGACCAGTCTCATGTCCTTGTAGTTCCGCATCATGTCGCAGACCGTGCGACCCATCTTTCCTGTGGCGCCGCCCAATGCTATGTTCATCATTCTATCACAATCCAATATTCTTCAGTACGCCGTCAACGGACGTGCGATTCTTTTCCGTCAATTCCGTAAGCGGAAGCCTGAGCGCGCCGGACCCGAATCCCATCCTCGACATAACGTACTTTATGGGTATCGGGTTCGTCTCGCAGAACAGTGCGCCGAATAACGGCACAAGTTCGGCATGTATCTTCGCGGCGCCGTCGACGGCACCCGATGCGCACATGGACACCATCCTGGATACGCGGTCCGGGACGCAGTTCGATGCCACCGATATCGTACCGTCGCCGCCCATCCTCATCATCTGATACGTTAACGGGTCGTCACCGGAGAGCACGGCGAAACCCTTAGGCCTCCCGTTGATTATGCGCTGCACCTGATCAAGGTCGCCGCTTGCTTCCTTGATCCCGGCGAGCCCCGGGAGCTCCGCCAATCTTAACGTTGTGTCCGAGGTGATATTGCTTGCCGTCCTCCCCGGGATGTTGTAAACTATGAGCGGTATCTTTATTGAGGACGAGATCGCCTCGTAATGCCTGAATATGCCCTCCTGAGTGGGCTTGTTGTAGTACGGGGATATCGACAATATGCCGTCCGCGCCGGCCTTTTCGGCGCTCTTGCTCAGATGTATCGCCTCCGACGTTGAGTTGCTGCCCGCTCCCGCGATGACCTTGATCCTCTTCGCCTGGTCCACCGCTATCTCCACGACGCGGACATGCTCATCGAACGACAGCGTCGCCGATTCTCCGGTGGAACCGCATGGGACTATCGCATCAACGCCGTTGTCCTCCTGGAACGATACGAGGCGCCTGAGCGCATCCTCGTCTATGCTCCCTCCCTTTTTGAAGGGTGTGATTATGGCGGTGATCGTGCCCCTGAACATGGTCATCCCCCGAAATGCTCCTTGAGTATCAGTCTTGTCCGGGTGCTCAGGATGTTGTCATATCTTCGTACGCGTTCAATGATGTCGTTGAGCTGCTGCGACGATTCGACGTCGACTATCGCGATGATATCTTGATCGCCGGTCACTTCGTACACTTCCGAGACACCGTCCTGGCTGGCGAGCGTCTTCGCCACCGCGTCGGTATCGGTGTTCACGTCCACGCGTATCTCGACCATGGCCTTCACGTTCCTCGAGCTCGTCTTTATCGTGAATCCCTTGATCACTCCGTCGTCCATCATCTTCCGGACACGGCTTCTGATTGTTCCTTCGGACACCTGAAGCTGTTCGGCGACCTCGACGAACGGACGCCTGGAATCCTTTTTCAGCACATCGATTATGTTCTCATCCAGTTCATCCATCACAAGACCTCCCTATTTTTCTGTTTTCGTAGTATTGGTTCGGATAAGAGGAATAATTGTATTTAATGACTCCGAAAACAACAGCACAGCAACGAAAACAGAAAAATTATTCATTCACGCAATCCGAACGGCATCATGAGTAATATCGGAATAATTTTGTGAGAAATTGATGATTTAAGGAATTTACGGATCAGACCTTTGTCTCTTTGTTGTCCCGGTCCTTGAAGTATACGTCCATCTTCGGTATCGCGATCTCGATGCCGTTCTCCCGGTACTTTGTATAGATCGATTCGCGTATCTCCCCGGCGATGGACCTGTGGTCCTCGAAATCGTCGACGAAACCGCTCACGCGTATCGTCAATGCGGATTCGGAGAACTCTTCCAGCCTGACCTTCGGGATCTCCTCGGAACCGTCGCGCAGTATCCTCGGGTGCTCGGTCATCGCCTGAAGTGCGAGTTTCTTTGCCAATATCACATCCGTTCCGTAGGGAACGCGCACGAGCACGATTATGCGGAATGCGAGAGACTCCGCTGTGACGTTTATGATCGTTGATGACACAACCTTCTGATTCGGCATCGAGAATATCTCGGAGTTCGCCCAGTTCCTGAACGTGGTCATCATGAACCCTACGTTCAGTACGCGCAGCGTTTCCGTTCCTGCGTCAAGGCGTATCAGGTCGCCCTGCCTGAACGGGCGGTTGACCAATAACGTGATGCCTCCGAAGAACTGCGCCAAGGTGCTCTGTGCGCCGAACGAGACGGCCAGACCGATGACACCGGCACCTGTCGCTATTATCATGAGGTCGAAACCGAACACGGCAAGTATCAGCGCGGTCGCGATCATCGCGACGCATATCTTTCCGAGCACCATGAGAAGAGGCACTATGGAATCGCGTTTGTCGTATTCCTCATTATCCTCCGCCGCGCGCTTCTCCCACATGTCCAGGACGGCGGACAGAACCTTTATCCCTATCCAGGAGCCCAGAGCGATGTAAATGATGTCCACGATCATGGCGACCATG
>JAIRTZ010000061.1 GCA_031254685.1 Methanomassiliicoccaceae archaeon | reverse complement strand
GCGGATGGGGCATCGGTCTCGAACGCCTGCTGGTTAAGATGCTCGACCTTCCGAACGTCCGCGAGGCGATCCTTTTCCCGAGGGACCTGAGCAGACTGTCGCCGTGAGCACTTTCGGTAATTCGGGCACTTTCGGTCACCTCCCCCCTTCATCCTTATAAGGGGGTTTCGCGATTTTGTAACATGGCAGCGGCCGGTGAACGTTACGAGAGGGAGCTGAAATATCTGCTCTCAGGGGATGCGAAGACGCTCAGGACAATGATAAAGACATGCGACGACGCGGAAAAGCGCGCGTACACGTCCATGCTCGACAACCCGTTCGTGGTGATACGCGCGGCGGGTTCGCTCGGTGTCGATCTTGTCGCGTTAAGATGGGACCTCTCATTCCCGATCGAGGTGAAGAGCTCTGCGGAAGGAGTGTTGCGATTCAGCAGGAATCCCAGGCTTGAGGAACAGGCGGTGAAGATGATCGAGGAATGTCAGAGGGCCTCGCTGATACCGATATACGCGTTCCGGCTGAAAGGATGCCACGGCGACCCGTGGAGGATATTCTCGTTACCGCTCGGGTCCGCGCTGAGAGGGAAGATGGGGCTTGTTCAGAATACCGTCCCGCAGATCGAAACGAGTCATAACGGCAATTTCATCATGAGATGGGAGAATGGGATGAAATTAAGCAAATTCATCGAATATGTGGGAATAGAAGAGGATGAGGTCCGTCAGCACTCATAGGGCTCATCATACATCAGCGTTCAATGATCTTCATCCGGTCCTCATCACATTATGCGGATCCGATTATTTTACCTCTGTCATCTTTTTCAGCGCTGCGGATGCGCGTTCTCTCGTATCGTGATCGATGACGACCTCCGGGGACATCGTCTCCAGCGCTTTGAGTATTGACTGTAACGAGGTCATCTTCATCACGGAACACACCGCATGCTCCGGAAAATAGAATCTCTTTCCGGGACAGTCCTTCGCAAGCCGGTGGCCCATTCCGATCTCCGTTGCGGCTATGAACTCCTTTGCCGCCGACGCCTTCGCATATTCGGCCATCTTCTCGGTGGAGCCGACCATGTCCGCTGTGCTCAGTACATCCGCCCTGCACTCCGGGTGCGCCATCACCTTCGCGTCCGGATGTTTTCCCTTCAGGTCAGTGATGTTCTGCTGCGTTATCGCCTGATGCACCGGGCAGTAACCGTTCCACAGGATGATCTCCTTGGAAGGGACCTTCGATGCGACGAACGATCCGAGATTCATGTCCGGGACGAATATCACCTCTTTTTCGGACACGGACGATACGACATTCACGGCGTTCGAGGATGTGCAGCAAATGTCCATCTCCGCCTTGGCTGACGCCGTACTGTTCACGTAACCGACAACGCACGCGTCCTTATGGCATCTTTTCGCGTCGCGTATCTGTTCGGCGGTGCACATGGACGCCATCGGACATGCCGCGAACGGTTCGGGAATGAGCACCTTCTTCTTCGGATTCAGTATCTTTGCGCTTTCCGCCATGAACGTGACGCCGCAGAACACTATCACGTCGGCGTCGGTCCTTGATGCTATCAGCGACAGGCCTAACGAGTCGCCGACATGATCCGCTGTGTCCTGCACTTCCGGTAAGCAGTAATTGTGCGCAAGTATGACCGCTTTGCGTCTTTTTTTCATTTCGGTTATCTGATCTGCGACTGATGCCATTCGTATCTCTATCTTGCACGTGTTAAAATATATTTTGAATGATACGACGGCTAACTATAAACCGCTCCTTCGCATTACCGCGTATGATGAGCTCAAGGGAGAGGAACGCGGCACGCATGTTCAAATGCTCCGACAGGGACCGCGCATTGTTCGAGGCGGGCATCAAGATGGGGACGATATACCATCAATTCGTAGGCACTCCGGTCGATGCCACCAACGTCGCGGCATTGGAGGAAAGCATCGCATCTTCGATCAAGGTGCAGCCGTTCGTGGAATCGGCGAAAGTGAGAATAATCTTGCACAGGAATGAGCGCGGGGATACGTACGACTATATGTCGCTGACGGGAGAGATGATCGACGCCGTCGTTAAGATAAGGGTGAACGACGTCACTGTGACCGCGGAAATGCGATATCACGAAGACCTGAAGTACCCTCTCATGTACGTGTCCGATGTTTCTCTGTGATGATTTTAATTATATGTAGGAACATACAGGTACGGGCGACACTCACCGATGATAACTGACATCAAGATTGGCATTACCGGTCTTCCGGGTGCCGGGAAAACGAAGACACTTCTGCGCGTGATAGAGATGCTCAGTGTCGAGGAGCTCAAGATAGGCGGGATGATCACCGAGCCGATCATGGACGGCCGCCGCAAGGTAGGTTTTTCGGTGCAGGACATAGTATCCAAGGAGAACAGCATTTTCGCGCACATCGATATCGAAAGCCGTATAATGGACGGAAAGATGGGCGTGGACCTCGCAAAATTCGAATCGGTCGCGGTGAACGCGATACGCGCCGCCTGCGAGACGTGCGATATCATCGTGATAGACGAGGTCGGTAAGGTGGAAGTGGAAAGCCAGGCGTTCATCGACGCCGTCAAATTCACACTGGACGCCGGAAAGCCGATGATACTCACGCTGCACAAAAAATCAAGGAACCCGCTGCTGCAGGACATAAGGAGAAGGGACGACGTCAGGATACTTGAGGTGACGCCGACCAACAGGAATTTGCTCCCTCACAAAATAATCCGCCTGATGAACGGGGAAAACATGTGATGTCCGATATCACGGAGATCGCTGAGGGCAGGACCAGACTGATAATTCCCGCGGAGCATTCCAAGGGAGGCCCCGGAAAAAGGACGGGGCAGGTATTCTTCAATGAACAGATGGCGTTCAACCGCGACGTGAGCGTGATGTTCCTGCGGGCGCTTGATAAGGACGTCCCCGTCGCCGACGCGATGACCGCGACCGGCTCCCGTGCCGTGAGGATAGCTAACGAGGTTTCGAATGCGGCGGACGTCGTCGCCAACGATATCGATCCGGCGTCCGTGGATTTCATTAACGCCAACATCGAAGCCAACGGATTGAGGAATTGCCGCGCGTCCAACAGGGACCTTAACATATTGTTCTCCGAAGAAAGGTTCGGTTACGTTGACATCGACCCGTTCGGATCGCCGATACCGTACATTCACGGTGCGATACGCGGATGCGGAAGGAACGGGATACTTGCGATAACGGCCACCGACACGGCGCCGCTGGCGGGCGCGCACAGGGCGAAGTGCGAGCGCAGATATCAGTCGAGGCCAATCAAGGGCGCGATGTGCCACGAGATGGGACTGCGGATACTGATGTGCTCGCTTGCCAAGGAGCTTGCTAAGGCCGACAGAGGGATGGAACCTTTGCTTTCGTTCTACGCCGACCATTATTTCAGGACGTACGTCCGCGTCACAGAGGGTGCGGCGAACGCAGATAAGACGTTATCGAAGCTGATATACGTGAAATATGACGGAAAGACCCGTGAGAGGTCATACTCTTGCGAACATGACCGCGAATATCAGTACGGCCCGTTCTGGGGCGGGAATCTTCACAGTTCGGCGCATCTCGCCTCGATGACCTCCGATTCGACGGCTGAGGAAAAGAGATGCGGCAAGATGCTTGAGCTGTGGAGGAATGAGATCGATACGGTACCGTTCATCTACGACATCAGCGAATTATCATCGTTCCTCAAAATATCGCCGCCGCCGATGGACGACTTCGTGGATTCGCTGAACGCGATCGGCAAAGCATCGAAGACACATATGTGCCCCACGTCGTTCAAGACGGACCTTGACCTGAAAGATATAATCGCGGTGTACAGATCAATGCCAGGGCGCGAAATGTAATAATAGTCAATGCGGATGATGTCCCATCGTAACAGAGAGGAGATACGATGAATAAGAACGAGATATTCGAACTGATGGCGAAGAACCCCGTGTTCTTCCTTGCGACAGCCGAAGGCAGCGAACCGCGCGTAAGAGGTATGATGCTTTACAAGGCGGATGATTCCGGCATATACTTCCACACAGGCCCGTTCAAGGATGTCCACAAGCAGATGGTGAAGAATCCTAACGTTGAGCTTTGTTTCTATGACGCCAAGCAGAACATACAGCTGCGTGTCAGCGGCAAGGCCGAGGTCCTGAATGACGATAATATCAAAAAGGAGATCGTCGCACAC
>JAIRTZ010000054.1 GCA_031254685.1 Methanomassiliicoccaceae archaeon | reverse complement strand
CCCGCCAAACTTATATCTGTCCTGATATTAGGTGGGCGCATGCGTATCGCCGCGGTCCTTCACGACAGATGTCAGCACAGGAAGTGCAACAAGGAATGCATCAACTTCTGCCCGAAGATGAGGACCGGTGTCGAAGCGATCGTCATCGGCGAGAAAGGAAAACCGATCATTTCCGAGGAATTGTGCGCAGGATGCGGCATATGCGTGAACAAATGCCAATTTGACGCGATACGGATAATCGGTCTCGCGGATGAGCTGAAAACGGAGATGGTGCACCACTACGGAGAGAACATGTTCCGCCTGTACCGGCTGCCCGTCCCGAAGAAAGGCGTGGTCACAGGGATACTCGGACCGAACGGCATAGGCAAGACAACGGCGATAAAAATGCTCTCGGGCATCGAGATACCGAATCTCGGGAATTTCCGAGAACCTCCGACGAAAGATCAGGTGCTGCAGCACTTCGCCGGCACGGAACTGTACGATTATCTGCTGTCCGTATACAAAGGCAATATCAAAACGGCGATGAAGCCGCAATATGTCGATAAGATCCCGTTAACCACCAAGGGGGTCGTCCGCGACCTTCTCACCAGAGTTCAGGAACGCATGAAGGTGAACGAGGCGGCCGAGATGTTCGAGCTCACCGATGTACTTGACCGCGATCTGGATAAACTTTCCGGCGGTGAATTGCAGCGGGTGGCCATGGCCGCGACGCTGATGAAGGATGCGGACGTATATTTCTTCGACGAACCGTCATCATACCTTGACATCTATCAGCGTGTCAAAATGGCAAGGCATATCAAAAAATTGAGCGAGGAGAAACAGGTGATCGTGATAGAGCACGACCTTGCGATACTCGACTTCCTTGCCGATAACGTGAACGTGGTCTACGGCACCGAGGGCGCGTACGGGGTGTTCACACTGCCGAGGCAGGTGAGAACGGCCATCAACGTTTATCTGGACGGCTATCTGCCGGAGGAGAACATAAGATTCCGCGACAGACCGATCGAGTTCGAGGCGTCGCCTCCGCGGAGCGAATGGAATACCGGGTCCCTTCTGCAATACGACACGCTGGAGAAGGATTTCAAGGAATTCAGATTAAAGGTGAACGGAGGGACGATCAACGTCGGCGAATCGATCGGCATCGTCGGTCCCAACGCGACCGGAAAGACAACGTTCGTCAAGATGCTGGCCGGCGCGATAGCGCCCGACAAGGGCAAACTTGACGCAAAGGTCAAAGTATCGTACAAACCGCAGTACATCTCCGCCGATTACGAGGGGACCGTCAACGAACTTCTCTCGTCGGCGGCGTTCGATACGGTACGGTCGGGATTCTTCCAGAGCGAGGTGATCGTACCGCTCGGCATGAGGCCGCTGATGGAGAAGAGCGTGAAGAACCTTTCCGGCGGGGAATTGCAGAGGGTCGCGATAACATTATGTCTTGCAAGGGAGGCGGACATATACCTATTCGACGAGCCGTCCGCGTATCTGGATTCGAATCAAAGGATGAACGCCGCAAAGACGATAAGAAGGATGATGGAAAAGAGCGGCAAGAGCGGCATGATCGTCGACCACGACATCTATTTCCTGGATATGGTCTCCGATTCGATGATGGTATTCGGCGGCGACCCCGGACACAGCGGCATCGGCGACGGCCCGTATCCGATGAGGGACGGAATGAACCGATTCCTGAAGGCCGTCGATATAACATTCAGAAGGGACGCGGACACCCGCAGGCCGAGGATCAACAAACCGGAGTCCAGGCTTGACCGCGAACAGAAATCCGTCGGCGAATACTATTACGCGGCCGACTGAATACCGAATGATCGTGTGCGTGTCCGCATAAGAGATAAATATGCTCATTCTTTTCGTGGAGTATGCGATTGAGGGCCGATCTCCACGTTCATACGATCTATTCGGGCGTCGGACGTCTCGGCCAGCTCAGGTTCCCCGAATCGATCGATCGGCCGGAGGCAATGGTCGACATCGCGAGAACAAAAAAATTGGACGTTCTCTGCATCACGGACCACAACAGCATAAACGGCGCATTGATCGCAAAGGAGTATGCAAAACAGTTCGACGACATTGAGGTCGTCGTCGGCGAGGAGGTCTCGACGAAGGACGGCGAGATCATCGGATTGTGGCTCACCGAGCTGATACCTCCGAAGCTCTCCGCGGAGGAGACGGTGAGGCGCATCAGGGAACAGGGCGGCATCGTGATAGCGCCGCATCCCTTCAGTTTTCACGTTCCCGCGCTGAACGAGAAGATATTCGACCTCGATATCGATGGGATCGAAGTACTGAACGGGGGGCACATCGACAAATATTCCAACCGTATGGCGTCGGAGGTCTCGAAGAAATACCCCGGGAAGTGGGCTGAGATAAGCTCAAGCGATGCGCACTCGGCATCAACGTTCGGGTACGCGTGGACCGAGTTCGAGGGAAATGACGCGAACGACCTGAGAAAGGCGATACTCGCTCAGACCACGATGCCGTGCGGGACGCCGGTCCCCATCGACCGGGCGGTGGTCTGGAGCATGAAGGTCGTCTACAAAGGATTCAAGATGATGCTTAAGGCGATGTTCGGACGTTTGAGACCTGACCCGGACGATCCGCTGGTGACGTCGATCCTCAGGGTGCCCGGGCACAAGAGGGTCGCCGGCATATTGGGCGCCATGATATTCCTGTTCCCTCCGATACCGTTCCTGGCGTCCGCCGCAAGCAACACATGGCTCAACCGCAGGGCCACGGTGTTATTGGATCACATATCCGAGACGCTGGAGAAGATCGGGCCTACTGAATTTCACTGAAATCGATACTGTTCTCCTTCACCCTTTTCACAAGCGAGCGCGATAACATCTCCGCTTCCAGCCACGCCGCGTTCAGCAGCGCTATGGGTGCGAGGCACGGTAACGACATATCGCCGCGTACCTCTCTCTTGTTCAGCCTCGTGTTGTCAAAATCGGTTATGTCCTCCATCGTCAGATATTTCAGGTTCTCGCCGAAGAACTGTACCTTCGGGCAGTCCGATTCTATCTTCACGTCGAAGTTACCTTCGGCGTTCATCGGAAGGACGGTTATCCTGTGCGTCTTGCCGCACGTCCTCATATGCGAGATCACGGTTGCCATGCGATCGCCTCATTTTGTATCTTTCACAAGTATCAGATGATATCCGAACTTTGTCCTCACCGGTCCGACGACCGCTCCCTTCTCCGCGGCGAAAGCGGCGTTCTCGAACTCCGGCACCATTTGGCCGCGTCCGAACCATCCCAGGTCCCCGCCTTTGCCGCCCGAAGGGCAGCTTGAGTATTTCTTCGCAAGGTCGGCGAACTTCTCGCCGCCGTTGATCCTCTCGCGGAGATCTTTCGCCTTCTTTTCCGTGTCCACCAAAATATGCGCAGCATTTACCTGTTTTGCCATATCCCCCGTATCGCTGAATGCCGATATAACATTTAAGGCAGAAAATAAGTTATTCGGCAACGGGATACAAGGGTATGGACGGCAGCGAGGAAATATTCAAAGTTACCGTGAACGTTCCGGAGGAATTCCTGGAACGGCTGATGGATTCGATAAACTCCGTGATGGAACCCGTCTATCCGGGATACGACAGGACGTTCTCGTATTCGCGCGTCACCGGGACGTGGAGACCGCTCAGCGGTTCGTCCCCCTACAAGGGGACGGTTGGTAAAATAGAGATATCCGATGAGATCGGACTGGAGTTCGTCGTGAAACGGAAAGATCTGAGGAAGGTCATCGACACCATAGAAAAGATACATCCGTATGAGGAGCCCGCGATAGACATCACGAGGACATATTCTCCTGAGGACATCGTTCAATCTTTGTAAGAGTACGTGAACACACCGTCGAACGACCTCTGCAGGCGGCGTATCTTTAAACTTTGTTTTCTGTACGCAAGGTCCTCTGCATCTATCAGTCCCATTTCAAAGAAGCGGTCAAGCAGCGCGAACGCCTCGTCGTAGCCGGATTCCACTCCGACGACGATATCAAAATAACGGTTGCGGCACGCGATCGTCCCGGGCAGCGAACCGTTGTTCGCCTCGAGTATCGCATCCCTCACGGACGGGAACAGACGAAGATTGTTCTCGCAGAGCGATCTCGCGTCCGCGTATCTTTTCATGCCGATGTACGCCTCGATCAGCGATTCCGTCATGCGGAACGTTTCCGTTCCGGAACAGGCGCCCCTGAGGCATTCCTCGCAGACGGACGCCGCGAAGCCGTAGTTCTCGTCGCTCAGCGCCGCGGATGCGACCGACGAGAGGAACGAATACGCGGACGAGACGTCAGCAGCATTGAGATAGCGTGCCAGCCTCGTCCTGTCCTGGTCGGACAGCGACGAATACCATTCGGTGACCGCTGCGTCGGACACTTCCTTCGGGATCGCGGACGGTTTCCTGAAAAGCATGCATGCGCATCACGGTTGCGGATATAATATATTGTACCGCCTGGCGTCAGCGGTTTATCGCTGCCGTCCCTCTACTCATAGTATACAATGTATAGTTAAATATAAATAATCAATCCGATTACAATTATATATTCATTTAAATACGGAGGGAACAATTTGAAAAAAAGAACAAGGACGATAACCGCTATCGCGGCAGTTATGCTGCTGGCGGTATCCTCGGTAACGGTCATCCCGCACATTTACGATAACTACTGGAATGTCGGAGGGCCGACCGAAGATTTTGACGGATACATAGGCATCTCGTCGCCGGAGGAGCTTGCGATGATCGGAAATAACGCGGATCATCCGCTCGATGAGAGATATTATCTGACCGCGGACATTATCTTTGATCCGGAGACGGTCGGGAACTTCGATCCCATCGGGTCCGCGAACGATCCGTTCACCGGCATATTCGACGGGAACGGTTATGTGATATCGGGACTGAACGTGAAAGTTCACGATGAGAACGACGCGCACGCGGGCCTCTTCGCATCCCTGCTGGACGCGGAGGTACGCGACCTGGGAATAAAGAAAGGTTCGTTCGCCGCATCGTCCGCCCGCGATGCGTACGCGGGCAGCGTGGCAGGCACAGCGTTCGGATCGACCGTGATAGAGGATTGTTACAGCACCGGCGCGGTATCCGCGTCGGCGCAGCAAAACGCATACGCCGGCGGCATGATCGGAAAGATGTCCGGACCGTCGGTGATATGCGAGAGCTTCAACACCGGTCCCGTCGAGGCCATCGTGAAATCACCGGACAAGCGCGCATATGCCGGCGGCATGATCGGCCATGCGGACGCGGCCGACGGCGAGAGGATCATTGTCATCGACTGCTACAACACCGGCCCCGTTTCGGCGTCAACGACCGTCAGTTTAACGGACGGATACGCCGGC
>JAIRTZ010000147.1 GCA_031254685.1 Methanomassiliicoccaceae archaeon | reverse complement strand
CTTCCTGGAGCCCTAAAGGGCCTGTCCAGGCCTACTTAACCCTCTAATGTTCTGCTGATCGCGTATGCATCCCAGTTCCTCGCAGTGCATCGTCCCCTTCGGCGATCCGTTGTACCCGGTCGTGAGCACACGTTTGTCTTTCACGATCACGGCGCCCACCTGGCGCCGGACGCATGTGGACCTCGTTGATATCAGCTGTGCCATATCCATGAAGTATGTGTCGTTGTCCGGCCGGTTCATACGTACCCGAAAGGCGGAACGATATATGTTTCTTCCGAGGGTTTAATAATATACCGCACTATGGTGTGGCGTGGAAAAGGACACAAGGAACCTGCTGGTGGCCGCGGTCGCGGTGATGGCCCTGTTCGGGGCGGCGTACATAGGCATCGTGATCTACGCAGGGACGTCGTCGCCGTTCTATACGGTGGAATCGGGAAGCATGATGCACTCCTCCGATTCGAAGATAGGCATCATAGACACCGGCGACATGGTGATCATCAAGAACCCGGCCAATGTCACGATAGTGACATACGTGGAGGGTCACGGGTCCGGGTACGCGAAATTCGGCAGCTACGGCGACGTGATACTGTACGAACGGCCGGGGGCCGTCTCGGTGATACACCGCGCGATACTCTGGGTCGGGTACAACGCGGACGGGACCCGTGATATCTCGCAGCTGTACGGCTTTACGGGCGACTGGTACCTTAACGGCGTTCCCGGAGATACGGTCGCGGCGGACGACTTGGAAAGCGCAGCGGGAGAGCTGCGGTTCGAGAACTTCGGGCACACCGGGAGCAGGAACTTCACCGTGGCGCTTGACGGTCTCGGGACCAAGAGCGGCTACATAACGATGGGCGATAACAATTCAGAGCCGGATCAGGTGAACGGCATCTCGCCGTCGGTCATCAACGAGGAAAGGATCGTGGGCGTCGCCGCAAAGGAAATTCCGTGGCTGGGTTGTGTAAAGCTCGTGGTCAGCGGCACCAAGACGGAACGCATGCCGGGCAACAGCCTGATAATGCTGGCCCTTTCGTTCATCGTACTGATCGGGCTGATCTTCGGACTTAATTTCGTGTACGAGAGGTTTGTGAAGAAAAGGAAGGAGTGAACACCCCCACCCCTTCGTTTCCGGTGGAACTTTTTTCTGACGTTTCACATCAGCCGGGTCTGCGTCGGCGGTCTGTAATTCTTCAGACGGCTCATGCTTTCCTCGTTCTCGAGCATCTTGCATATCTCGTCGGGAATGCTCAGTTCGATCTCTTTGGTGCGGCCGGCCCTTCCGAACGACTTGACGCGTGCGTGGACGATGCCGAGCATATCGAGCTCCGATATCAGGTCGGTGATCCTTCTCTGGGTATTCGGAGTTATGTTAAGGATGTTGCACAGTTCCTCGTATGTCGAGTACACGTCTCCGGTGGTCATCAGTTTCTTATCTCTCTTTGTATTGTATATTATACTCATAAGAACTGTCTTTGATTGCTGTGTCAGTGTTTTTATCACTTCGCTGGTGGTGTCCAATTCTATCTTATTCTTCGCCGATCTGACGTGAGCTCTCGTTACGATGTTCTCTCCGCTCCGTTCCGCGATCTCCGCGGATATCCTGAGAAGATCGAGCGCCATCCTTGCGTCGCCGGTGTCGCGTGCCGCGAGCGCGGCGCAGTACGGAATGACCTCGGCATCGAGTATACCGTCCTCGATGGCGGCCTTCGCTCTGCTCCTGAGGATGTCCTCCAGCTGACCGGCGTCATACGGATGGAATACCATCTTCTCCTCGCTCATCCTGCTCTTAACCCTCGGATCGAGGAACTCCATGAACTTCAGATCGTTGGAGATACCGATCAGCGACAGTTTCGAATATTTCAGGTCCTCGTTTATCTTCGACAGATTATACAATACGTCATCACTGCTCTTATGCACCAGACGGTCCAATTCGTCGAGAACGACGATGACGATCTTTCTCTGTTCGTCTATATAGTTTCTCATTTCGGAATATACCTTCTCTATACTCCATCCTGCGAACGGGATACGTTTCTCAAAATCGATGATTATCTGATTGCCGATGTTCAGCAGCACACCGTACTGTGTGTCGACAACGCCGCAGTTGATGTATATGTATACACACGAGTGCTCATCAGGATCCTCTTTTTTCAATTCGTTCCCGATGAAGTTCATTACCGCCGTCTTCCCCGTTCCCGGTTTTCCGAAGATCATTATGTTCGACGGTTTGTCGCCGGAGAACGCCGTTGCGATTATAGTCGCGATCGAATCGATCTCCGCGGTCCTGTGCGGAAGTTCTTCCGGAAGATAGGATGTCTGGAGAATATTTTTATTCTTTACAAGCCTGTTCCTTTTCTCAATATGCTTCTTGAATATCGACTCTTCCACACTATCATCTCCACCGGAAGAATTTTTCATTCTCACGGCTTCACATGGAAAGTGCAACCACTATAAATCCATTCCCCATGGTCGCCATGGGGACAGCGTCAGTTTAATATCCATACGCTATATCCATGAAAAACGAACGGGTGACGAAATGAAAAAGAAGAAGCTCAACGGGTGGTTGGTGGTAGGTCTCTGCATAGCTGCGATGTTATTGGCGGTGGGCGTGATCTACCTGATCGGTACACTGGGCTGACCGTCCGCGTCATATTCTTTCCACCGGAAATAAAGGGGTGGGGGTGTCTGCAGTTAGTATAACTGTAGTATCGCCGTCTATTATACCGGACGCCGATAGAACTCCATGGCATTCCTCAAAGACAAGTATATACTCTTCTCGGCGGCCGCCGTTCTCATGCTCATTGTGATCTGCGCCGTTGGGTCGTTCAACACCGAAGGAACAGACGGCAACGGGATAACGGAGATCACAGGCGTGATATCCGATCCGAACGAGACCAAGAACGGGACGACGTTCAGGATAACGGATCTGAACGGGAACGAGTTCAGATGCTTTTCCGGGGCCGGGATCCCCGGGACGCCGTCCCTGTGCAGGCTGACGGGGAGCTTCTCTCCGGACGGCAACATGTTCTTCGTCGACGCGATCGCACCGGGCGGCGTATGGTGACGGTGCGAACGACATTTAAATAAACCGAGAACCTGGCGCCATTGTGTTCATTGCCGTAGACGACACCGACTCCCGCACCGGGAACTGCACCTCGTATCTCATGACGGAGATCATCCGCGAGTTGCGGTACGACATCATCGGCAACCCGCGGCTTGTCCGTCTGAATCCCGCGGTCCCGTGGAAAACGAGAGGCAACGGAGCGCTTACGTTACGCGTAGGCAAAGGGACGGGCGGAAAGAGAAGGATAGGCGCGTTCGGCGGAAGGGACATATTTTGTTCCGCCGCCGCAGCCCCGTGGGAACCGGACGCGTCGGAGCTCGTTGAAACGATAATACCGATCATAGAGCGCAACCGCTCCGAGGGCTCCGACCCCGGGCTCGTTGTCTCCGCGGAAAGACCGCCCGCGTCCCTTTACAAAGAGGGCGTGAGCAGGATCATCGAAAAAGGATACGTAAGAAAGGAACTTGAGCGCATAGGCGCGAGTGTGTTCGAACTGGGCAACGGCCGCGGGGTGATCGGAGCGGCGTGCGCCATGGCGTGGGAGCCCGGCGACAGCACGTATGAGGTCCTCGCGTACCGCGCGAAGGAACGGTGGGGCACCGAAAGGGAATTCGACCCCGCGTCCGTCAGAGAGATGGACACCATGTTCCCGGGAACGTTCAACAGCTGGGAGGAGAGGGCGCAGAAGGTGACGATGATACCGTCCACACCGTGTCCGGTGCTGTTCGGTCTGAGAGGTGACGACGAAGAGGAGACAATGAACGCGGCGATGCACCTGCGCACCGAGAAGATCGACAGATGGGTGACCTTCCTGACAAACCAGGGGACGGACGACCACATCATCCGTGCCGCCGGGGAGATAACGGAGAACCGCTCCTACGAGATCGCCGGCACCGTATGCGCGTATGCGAAGCGCATACACGGCGGCCACTCGTTCATCGACATCGACACAAGATACGGAATAATAACGTGCGCCGCGTACGAACCGTCAAAGGAGTTCAGGATGCTCTTCGACAATCTGATCCCCGGGGACGGGATAACGGTGCTCGGGGAGATGCGCGACGAACCGAGAACATTCAACGCGGAAAAGGTGAACGTGACGCGCCTCGCGGAAAAATATACGAAGACGTCGAACCCCGTCTGCGCATCGTGCGGCAAACGGATGCAGTCGATAGGCAGGGGTCAGGGGTACAGGTGCAGGGAATGCCACACCAGGTCCAAGGAACCGAAGATCGAAAAGGAGACCCGCTGGGCGGTCGCGGGATGGTACGAGCCGCCCGCATCCGCCCGCCGCCATTTATCGAAACCGCTCAAGCGGATGAACGAGGAACAAAGGGTCGAGTTCGTCAATAGTCGTATAGCATGACCGACAGTAATAAATACGCACAAAAAATAAGCAGGCACAATGAATGCAATGGACGAAGTTGTGATCCTCAGTGCTGTAAGAACGCCGATCGGGAAATACGGTAAGGCGTTAGCCGACATCAAAGCGACGGAACTCGGTGCGATCGCCGTCCGCGAAGCGGTGAAACGCTCGGGCATAGACGCAAAGGACGCGGAAGAATGCATCATGGGCAACGTCATATCCGCGGGCCTCGGTCAAAACCCGGCGAGGCAGGCGGCGCTGCACGGAGGCCTCCCCGTAGAGATAGGCGCGACGACCGTCAACGCGGTATGCGGCTCAGGGATGAAAGCGGCGATGTGCGCCGCGGACGCGATAAAGGCGGGACGCCGCAGCGTGATCGTTGCCGGAGGCATGGAGAGCATGAGCGGCGCGCCGTACCTGATGCCGGGGGCGAGATGGGGATACAAGATGAACGATCAAGCGGTAAAGGATGCGATGGTCCATGACGGTCTTTGGGAAATTTTCAACGATATGCATATGGGCCACACGGCGGCGATCACAGCGCAGAGGTGCGGCATATCACGCGCGGACTCCGATAAATTCTCGTACGAAAGCCACATGAAGGCGGCGGCCGCGATCAAGAACGGAAAATTCAAGAACGAAATCGTGCCGGTGACGATCAAGCAAAAGAAAGGAGACATCATCGTCGATACCGACGAAGGCGTAAGGGACGACACGACCGCGGAGGCACTGGCCAAACTGAGGCCCGTGTTCAGGAACGACGGCATCGTGACCGCCGGCAACGCGTCGCAGCTGAGCGACGGCGGTGCCGCTCTTGTCATAACATCCGGCGCGTACGCGAAGGAGCACGGCCTGAAGCCGCTGGCGTCGATAGTCGCGTACGGCGAACGCGGAGTTCTTCCGGAACACATCATGGAGGCGCCGATCCCGACCACGGAGTATGTTCTTAAGCAGGCGGGGATGAAGGCCGACGATATCGATCTCTTTGAGCACAACGAGGCCTTCGCGGCCGCGTCGCTCGCGGTGCAGAGGGCATTCGCGGTACCCGACGAAAGGTTCAACGTCAACGGCGGAGCGGTCGCGCTGGGACATCCGATAGGATGCTCCGGCGCACGCGTCCTCACGACGCTTGTCCACGCGCTGATCGACCGTAAAAAGGACGTCGGCCTCGGAACGCTGTGCCTCGGCGGCGGCAATGCGGTGCCGATGATCGTCCGCAGATACTGAGACGGGGCGCCGGAACGGCGGCGGCGGGCACCGCCGCGGACGCGGTATCAGCAAAGATATTTATTATAACGAAACGTCACAGTGGCATATGCGTCTCCCCGACATTCTCAAAAAGATAGAAGCCTCGCGCAACGACATGACAGCGGATGTGACGGCAATGATCCGAATGCCCGCCATCGGGCCGCTCAACGGCGGCAAGGGCGAGGGGCACCGCGCCGATAAGGTGACGGAATTCCTGAAGGATTTCGACAGCGTCGAACGCGTTGACGTGAAGGACATGCACGATCCCTCCGTTATGAGGCCGAACATACTCGCAAAGAAGAACGGCAGCGGAAAAGGGACGGTGTGGATCATATCGCATCTCGATACGGTGCTGCCGGGCGACCTTGACGAATGGAAGAC
This sequence comes from Methanomassiliicoccaceae archaeon, assembly GCA_031254685.1. Lineage (GTDB taxonomy): Archaea > Thermoplasmatota > Thermoplasmata > Methanomassiliicoccales > Methanomethylophilaceae > Methanomicula. The sequence continues at coordinate 3,339 of JAIRTZ010000147.1, read as the reverse complement.
GCCTCCGTACGAACCGACCGTGAAGGACGGCAGGATATACGGGCTGGGGACGGAGGATAACGGTCAGGCGATCATTTCGTCGATATATGCGGCCAAGTTCTTCGAACTCGGCAAACTCACGAAGAGGTCGATAGGGCTTGCGATAGTCGCCGACGAGGAGACGACCAGCGCGATGGGCATAGAGCACCTGATCAACGCGGGATTCTTCGGACCGGATGACGTTTTCGTCGTTCCCGACTGGGGCGTCCCCGGCGGGACGATGGTGGAGGTCGCGGAAAAGCACCTGGTGTGGATCAAGTTCGCGATCGAAGGGAAACAGACGCACGGGTCGACGCCGCAGAAGGGGCTGAACGCGTTCCGCGTAAGCGCAAAGATGCTCGTCGACGTTCTCGACAAATTGGAAAAGAAATATCCGGTCAGCGACCCGCTCTTCAGGCCACCGGCGTCAACGGTCGAGCCGACGAAGAGCATCGCGACCGTCGGCAATGTCAACACGATACCGGGATATCACGAGTTCTGGCTTGACATACGGTTATTGCCGAGGTACGATCCGGACGATCTCATCGCATATGCGAAAGAGCTCGGCGCGGAATGGGAGAAGAGGACAGGCGCGAAGATAACCGTTTCCGCGGACCAGAGGACGCGGTCCGGAAGGCCGTCCGACACCGAATGCCCGGAATTCAGGGCGCTGTTCGATTCAATATCATCGGTCATAGGAAAAGGACCGGAAGTGGTCGGCGTCGGCGGGGGCACATGCGCCAACTTCTTCAGACTGGCGGGATACAACGCGTACGTGTGGCAGACAGGCGGCGGGTCGCTGCATCAGCCGAACGAGTACTGCGAGCTTGACAATCTGGTGTCCGATGCAAAAGTGTTCGCGACGCTGTTCCATAAATTATGCGTCTGATCACGGATAACACGACAGGAGATAACATGAACGAGAACAATGGCATCGTCCGTATCTTTGATGACAGAGAGATCCGTTCGGTCTGGGACGAGGCCGGTCAGAGGCGGCTGTATTCCGTCGTCGACATCGTAGGGGTTTTGACGGAGAGCGAAAGCCCCGCCGCATATTGGCGCGTACTGAAGAAGCGCCTGAAGGACGAGGGAAATGAAACCGTTACAAATTGTAACGCTTTGAAAATGCGATCGCCCGACGGAAAGATGCGCGTCACCGACGCCGCGGACACCGAGCAGATATTGCAGCTCATACAATTCATTCCCGGGAAGCGCGCCGAACCGTTCAAACGCTGGTTCTCCGAGAACGCACGGAGCACGGTCGACGAACTGAGCATGCAAAAGGCAAAACAGCTTTTTGACACGGGTGCGATCCACAAGATAGAGACGGGCACGGCGAACGGCCTGATACAAATTCACAAATACCTTTTCGGAGGGCTTTATACGTTCGCAGGCAGGATACGCGACCGGAACATAAGCAAAGGCGGATCCAAGTTCGCCGATGCGCTCTATCTGCACGACACCATGAAAAAAATAGAGAAAATGCCCGAAACCACATACGAGGAGATCATAGCGAAATATATCGAGATGAACGCGGCCCACCCGTTCATGGAGGGCAACGGCAGAAGCGCCCGCATATGGCTGGACCAGATCCTGAAAAAGAACATCAAGAAATGTGTGGATTGGAGAATGGTCGATAAGCATGATTATCTTTCCGCGATGCGGAGGAGCGTCCTCGGGGACACCGGGATAAGAGAGCTTCTGCGGGGGGCGCTGACCGACAGGATAGACGACCGCGAGATCCTCATGAAAGGGATAGAGCACTCATATTACTATGAGGAGCCGGATGACGACATATAAGGGGATCGACCGGACCCGCACGGGGACTCAGTCCTCGAACAGACGGTCCATCATCCACTTCGCGTTGAACTTCACGATCTGATCGTATTCCTGCCCGTTGGAGACGAACGCTATCGGTTTGCCGATCGTGTGCGCTATCGATAATGCGGCGCCTCCCTTGGAGTCGGCGTCTATCTTTGTCAGCATTATCGCGTCCACGCCTATCGCCGCGTCGAACGCGCGCGCCTGTTCGACCGCGTCGTTGCCGGCAAGCGAATCGCCCACGAACATCACCAGGTCCGGTTTTGCGACCTTCTTGATCTTCTTCATCTCGTCCATTAAATTGCTGTTGGTCTGCATGCGTCCCGCGGTGTCCACGAGCACAACGTCCTTGTGCTTCGCCTTCGCATGCTCGATCGCATCGAACGCGACGGCGGCGGGGTCCGCGCCGGCGGCGTGCTTCACGATCTTGCAGTCCAATCTTTCCGAGTGTATCGTCAGCTGCTCTATCGCGCCCGCCCTGAACGTGTCGGCCGCGGCGAGCACCACGGTCTTCCCCTTTTTCATCAGGCGGTTCGCGACCTTCGCGATGGCCGTTGTCTTCCCCGTTCCGTTGATGCCGACGAACATGATCACCACGGGTCTCTCTTTGGTGTCGAACCACGCGTCAAAATCGAACTCGTTCGGTTTCAGGATCTTCATTATGGCGTTCTTCAGGGATATCTCGACGACCTCCCCGAGCTCATAGCCGCGTGCGTGGCGTTTTCCCATGAGGTCCTCGCGAACGCCGTTCTTTATCTCCTCCACGACCGGGAGGGCGACGTCCGCCTCCATCAGCGCAACTTCCAATTCCCAAAGCACCTCGTCCAGGCCGCGCTCCTTGATCTTCTTTCCTTTTTCGCCGACAAGCCCCTCATCCGCAGGCCCTTCGTGTTTCTTCTCTTCGGCGGCCTCCTTCGCGGCGATCTTTTCCTGCTTGCCGAGCTTCAGTCTCTCTTTCCAGGAGAGTTTGCGCTCCGCCTCCTTCGGCGGCTCGGCCTTCGGTGCGGGAACGGGAGCAGGAGGCTCCGGCCTCTTAGCGGGAGGCTCCTCCTTCTTCATGGGGGCCGGGGCCTCCCATTTCTTCGCAGGCGGTTCTTCTTTCTTTTTCACGGGTTCCGGGACCTTCTCCGGCGCCTTCGGAGGCGCGGGCGCATCCTGCTTCTTTGCCGGCGGTTCCTCGCGCTTCGGAGCGGGGGCCGGGGGCGGCACTTCCTGTTTCCTTGCGGGCGGTTCCTCGCGCCTAGGCGCAGGCTCCTCCTTCTTTCTGACGTCCGGTACCTTCTCCGGTGCTTTCGGAGGTGCGGGTGCCTCCTGCTTCTTTGCCGGCGGTTCCTGCTTCTTCACGGGGGCGGGAGGCGCTTCCTTCTTCTTTTTTACGGGGGTCTCCTCATCCTCGTCCCAATCGTCATCGCCCGACCCGTCGTCCGGGATCAGGTCGTCCTCGATAAAATCATCATCCCAATCGTCGTCGAAGACCTTCTTCGCCGCCTTTTCCTTTAC
>JAIRTZ010000082.1 GCA_031254685.1 Methanomassiliicoccaceae archaeon | reverse complement strand
CGATAGAATGGATCTGAAATCATCGATACGTACCGTTGAGGATTGGCCGAAGAAAGGCATAAGCTTCAAAGATATCACGACGCTGCTCAAGGACGCGGAATTACTGAACGCCGCGGTCGAACAGATGGCCGCGCCGTTCAGGAACGAAAAGGTGGACATCGTCGTCGGCCCGGAATCAAGGGGATTCATATTCGGCGTCCCCGTCGCGATAGCGCTGGGCGCAGGATTCGTTCCGGTGAGGAAAAAAGGGAAGCTTCCCGCCAAAACGATAAGCGCATCGTACGAACTGGAATACGGTACGGATACGTTGGAGATGCACGAGGACGCGATAAAGAAGGGCCAGCGCGTACTGATAGTGGACGATCTGCTTGCGACCGGCGGTACGATATCGGCGGTAACGGAGATGTGCGAGAGGTTGGGCGCGAACATCGTCGGATTATCGTTCATGATAGAATTGGACGGTCTGAACGGAAGATCGAAGCTCAAAGGAAGGAAGATCAGCTCGATAGTAAGGTATTGAGGAACGCGAATGCCAGCATATCTGAAAAACGTCTTTTGTCGATGATGATATTCGACACATATAAATACGATTTTTTCAATACCGTGGACGATGACGAACGACCTGAGGGAAAAGATAGCAGGCGAGATCGCATTATCGAACGACCCCGGCAAGACGATGAGAAAATGGAGAGAGGAGTTCGCGGTATCGCAGAACGAGCTGGCGGCGGCGATGGAAGTGTCGCCGTCGGTGATAAGCGATTACGAATCCGGAAGACGGAGATCACCGGGAGTGGGCGTCGTCAGGAAGATGGTCGATTCGCTGATAAACATAGACGGGGACCGCGGCCATCCGGTGGCGTCGAAGTTCCAGGCGGTGAAACGCGAGGACTGCATCATCGCGATGGACGAGTTCGGTTCCGGCATATCATCGAAAGAATTCGTCGACGCGATCTCGGGGACATCCCTGAACCCGGAAACGGAAGGGAGAAAGATATACGGATATACGATAGTCAACTCCGTAAAGGCGATAATGTCGTTAAGTTCGTCGGATTACCTGAAAATATACGGATGGAGCACAGAACGCGCGCTGATATTCACGGACGTCTATTTCGGGAGGTCCCCGATGGTCGCGATACGCGCACATCCGCTGACGCCCGCGATGGTGGTCTACCTCAGACCGGAGAAAGTGGATCAGCTGGCGATCAAATTGGCAAAACTGGAAGGGATACCGCTGGTGTCCACAGAGATAGGATTGGATGAACTGATAATGGATCTCAGACAACTGAAGGAAGGGATATGAAATGGATGTCGGAATTGTAAGTTACGGAGCGTATGTGCCGCGTTACAGGATAACGCCCTCCGAGATAGGGAGGATATGGGGCATAGACGGCGAGGCGATGGGAAAGGGATTGCTGATACATATGAAATCGGTCCCGTCGCCGGACGAGGATGTTATAACGATAGCAACGGAAGCGGCGAGGAACATGATGTCCCGCTGTTCCGTCGATCCGAAGGATATCGGTGCGATATACGTCGGTTCGGAATCGCATCCGTACGCTGTGAAACCGTCGGGAACGATCGTCGCCGAGACCATCTGCGCTACGCCGAACATGACCGCCGCGGACCTCGAGTTCGCATGCAAGGCGGGAACCGCGGGGATACAGATGTGCATGGGGCTCGTCGGTTCCGGGATGATAAGGTACGGGGTTGCGATAGGCGCCGACACGTCGCAGGGCGCGCCCGGCGACGCTCTCGAATATTCGGCGTCGGCGGGAGGCGCGGCATACCTCATAGGTTCGGAAAAGATGATCGCGAGGATCAACAAGACGTTAAGTTACACGACCGACACGCCGGACTTCTGGCGGCGGGAGGGCAGCCCGTACCCGAGCCACGGCGGACGGTTCACGGGAGAACCGGCATACTTCAAGCACATCGGTTCGGCGGCGAGGATGATGATGTCCGAAATGGGAACAAAACCGACGGATTACAATTACGCTGTGTTCCACCAGCCGAACGGCAAATTCCCGACGAGGATCGCGAAAGAGCTGGGATTCACCGACGAACAGATCAAGGACGGTCTGCTGACGCCGTTCATCGGGAACACGTACAGCGGCTCCGTGCCGCTGGGGCTGGCGTCCGTGCTCGACAGGGCGAAGCCGAACGACAGGATATTCGTGGTCGCGTACGGGTCGGGAGCGGGGAGCGACGCGTTCGATATCACCGTCACCGAGGAAATAGAAAAATATGACAGGTCGAAGGCGCCGACCGTCGCCGAGAGACTGAAGGATACGGTACAGCTGGATTACGGAAAGTACGCGAAGTTCAAGGGAAAGATCATGATGGGGTGATAAGATGAGGGATGTCGCAATTATAGGAGTGGGAACAACAAAGTTCGGAGAATTATGGGACGCGTCCTTCAGGGACCTCGGTATCGAGGCCGGGTTCAAAGCGATGAACGACGCCAACCTTACGGGATCGGAGGTCGACGGGATGTTCATAGGGAACATGTCGTCCGGCCGTTTCATCAATCAGGACCATATCGGCGCGCTGATAGCCGATTACGCGGGAATGGCGTCCCGTAACGTACCGGCGATGCGCATTGAGGCTGCGGGAGCGTCCGGCGGCATGGCGTTCCGCCAGGCCGTGATGGCGGTCGCGTCCGGAATGAACAACATCGTCGTCGTCGGCGGCGCGGAGAAGATGACCGACGTCAGCGACGAAGCGACCAATTCGATCTTGGATTCGGCGACGGACCAGCAGTGGGAGGCGACGATGGGCGCAACGTTCGCGTCGCTCAACGCGATGATCGCAAGACGTTGCATCTACGAAAAGATAGCCACGCGCGAGGAGATAGCGTCAATGGCCGTCAACAGCCACGCGCACGGCGCGCTGAATCCCGACGCGCAGTTCAGGAAGGCGATCACATTGGACACAGTTCTGAGGTCGTCGATCGTCGCCGATCCGCTGACGGTATTCGACTGCGCCCCGATATCGGACGGCGCGGCCGCGGTGGTGCTGTGCCCGCTGGACATCGCAAAGAAATATTCGGACCGCCCTGTGAAGGTCGCGGCATCCGCACAGGCAAGCGACACGCTGGCATTATTCCAGCGGAAGGATATTACAACGTTCGCAGCGACCTCTGCGGCCGCCAGGACCGCATATTCGCTGGCGAAGATAGAGGCGAAGGACATCTCGGTGGCGGAGGTGCACGATCACTTCACCATCGAAGGGATACTCGCGCTGCAGGACCTCGGCCTCTTTGAGAGGGGCAAGGCCGGAAAGGCGGTGATGGACGGTCAGGCCGCGATAGGCGGAAAAGTAGCTGTGAACACGTCCGGCGGCCTGAAAGCGAGAGGGCATCCGATAGGTGCGACCGGTGTTGCGCAGATAGTCGAGATAACGAAGCAGCTCCGGGGGACCGCCGATAAGAGACAGGTGGCGAATGCAAGATACGGGCTGACGCAGAATGTCGGCGGCACCGGTTCTGCGGTCGTCGTCAACATACTGGAGGCGATCTGATGTCCGTCGCGAGGCACTGGAGGGAGACCCCCGGAAGGTATAATCTGATAGGAACGAAATGCGGAAGCTGCGGTAAAGTATACTTCCCGAGGCGCAGTCTCTGCCCGGAATGCAGAAGGGCGTCCATGGGGAAGATGGAGTCGTATAAACTGAAGGACGAAGGGATCGTATTCACATATTCGATAATCCACGAGGCGCCGGCGGACAACAACGCCCTGAAACCGTACGCCGTCGCGATGATAATGACCGACGACGGCGTCCTGATAACGGGGCAGCTCGTTGATGTGGACCTCGATAAGGTGGAGATAGGCATGCCGGTGCGCGCAGTCCTCCGCAAACTGGGAGAGGACGGCCCGTCCGGAGTGATAAACTACGGATACAAGTTCGCTCCGAAGAAGTGAGGACGCACAAAAAACCTCTTTTCAAGATCTTTCCGGCGGCGCCGAAATGCCGCCGCTCTTTGCTTTTCTGGACCATGTGCGTTAAATATACATAATTCAATGCGACAGCCAGCAGGTAAATGAGGGGAAATTGTTCGCCTGCTTCCGTAGAGGGGAGGGGTTTCTGCGAAATACGGTGGATCTGACAAAGAGGCCGCAGGCAAAACACCCGGGGGACGACGCCGTTCAAAGTACGTCCCGCTGGTGCTGGCGATCGCGTTAGCAATGATGATGTCAATGCAGTTCTTCGGCGCACAGCCCGGTCAGCAGACAGACCGGGCGGACACTGAAACGAACATGGCGGAGGCCGCGGCGCCCACCGAACCGGTGATAGTTCTGGACGATCCCGCGTCGGACCCCGTGGGATATACGCACACGTTGTCGTTCGGTACGTACAGACTGACCTTCGGCACGGGCGCGGACGGCAGGGTGTATGAGATCACCCAGTCCGCATCGGGGAAACTGAATGCCGCGATCGCAGTTCAATCGAATGTTGACACAACGCTCATAATCAACGATATAAACATCTCCGGCACGATCTCGATCGGCGACGGCACGGTCCTGGGCCTTTACATCAAGGGAACGAATGAGACGGCGCACATCACCGTACCGGTGGGCGCCGAGATCACGATGGACAGCATATACAGCGGCACGGACATCGGCTCGCTCTCGGCGGTCACATCATATACGGGTTCCGCGGGGATCGGCGGCAACAGCGCCGCCGCGGGTACGATAACCATCAACGGCGGTACCGTGTACGCATCGGGCATGCCGATAACAGGCACGAATCCGATGGGCGCGGGCATCGGGGGAGGCACCTTCGGAGGCGGCGGGAACATCACGATAAACGGCGGCAACGTGACCGCTGTCGGCGGGTCCAACGGTGCCAAGGGCATCGGCGGCGGGAACCAGGGCGCCGCCGGGAACATCACGATAAACGGAGGAACGGTGAATGCGGGCGCCGCCGGCGGAGGCATAGGCGGCAACGCCGGCAGCATCACGATAACGGGCGGTGACGTGACCGCGAACATGACCGCGGCCAGCAACGGCGCGGGCATCGGCGGTTCCGGGACCGCTGTCACGATAACTGGCGGCACTGTGTACGCATCCGCCAACTACACCAACAGCACCGGCGGCGCGGGCATCGGCGCCACTGCGGGCACGACCGCTGTCAACGGCCCGATTATCATCGGAGGGAACGCGGTCGTGAACGCATACGGCGGCGGCGGAGGAGGCTCCGCAGGCGCGGGCATCGGCGCAGGTTCGGGCAATCCGTCCGGCGGCGGAACTATAACGATAGAAGGTAACGCGGTCGTGAACGCATACGGCGGCAGCACAATATACGGTGCCGCGGGCGCGGGCATCGGCGGCGGAGGCAGCCAATCCGGCAACGCATGCGGCGGCGGGACCATCATTATAAACGGCGGCACGGTGAACGCATACGGGGGCACCGGAGGGGTCAGTTCATCCGCCAGCGGCGGAGGCGCCGCAGGCATCGGCGGCGGAGGCAGCTGGTACGCATCCGGCGGCACCGGAGGGAATATCACGATAAACGGAGGAACTGTCACGGCGAAAGGCGCCGACAGCGCCGCGGGAATAGGCGGCGGCGGAAGCCGCACCGGCAGCACCGGAGCGGGCGCGGTACTCAGCATCAGCGAGACCGCGATCGTATACGCATATTCGCTCGGTACGGGAAGACCCGCGATCGACGCCGCCGGCGGAACCAGCACCGACGGCTATTATGCGAACGCGTCGCTCAACGCACCCCTTTCGGTAACGGCCGATATGCGCGTGCTCGTGTTCCCGGACGGCGATACCGCTCCGGACGACCTGTTCTGCATACTTACGATACCGCGGAACTATCTGTGCTTCGGATACACCACCAACGCCGGCGTGCCCGGGAACGATAACCTGTACGCGGTCCCGACGGATGACAGCATTTATCCCGTGGTCAGGGTCAGCGACGGCAGCAATATGATATATTCAGTCAATGACGGCAGCGTACTCCCTGTCAGACTGGGAACTTCGTACACAATAACGGCGGATGTGACGCTCTACGGCGCAGGGACGCCGATGAGCGCCGTGAACATATCGTTCGCGATAGGCAGCTATCCGCTCACCAGGTCGACCGGTATCGACGGCAAATATTCGATACTCGTCCCGAACGGGATGATGTTCACATTCGCCTCGGTGACCAAGACCAACTACATTGTCGAGGAAAGCATGCCCGTCTCATTCACCGTGGACAAGGATGACACATACGCGTTCACGATGCGCGACCTGTTCGGCGTCGACGTCATAGGAAGCAACATCGCATCGTGGGACCCCGAGGAGGCATACTATGATCAGGACGATCTCGCAGTGGCCATAACAACGGACACAGGATATCACATAATTGACATAATATCGGTCACGATGAATTCCCTGCCGCTTGCGGAAGGCACTGATTACACATATGCGGACAACACGGTGACGTTCAGCGTCCCCGTAAGCGGGGACACAGTGATAACCGCGGACACAGCGCCGGACGAATACGATGTCAATGTGTCCGGGGTCCGAATAACATCATGGTCCCCGCCAGGAACGTACCATGATCAGAATGATCTTGCGGTTACCATAACGCCGGACGCCGGATATCACATATTTGCGATAACGTCGGTGACAATGGGTGCCGCAACGTTAACAGAAGGCACCGGTTACACATATGCGGACAACACGGTGACGTTCCCCATTGACATAAAGGGGAATATAACGATAAATGCGGACATCAGGCCTGATGAATACGCTGTGAACGTCACGGGAAGCAGCATAGCGTCCTGGTCCCCGCCGGGAACGTACCATGGTCAGAGCGGCCTCGCAGTTACCATAACGCCGGACGCCGGATACTATGTCTCCGCGATAACGTCGGTGACAATGGGTTCGGCAGCGTTAACGGAAGGCGCTGATTACACATTCGCGGGCAACGCGGTAACGTTCCTCGCCGGTGCGGACGGCGACATCGTGATAAACGCGGACACCGAACTGTACACGTACGATGTGACGGTGACCGTCATATCCGATATCGGAGGTTCGTTCGAATATACGGTGACGCTGGGCGGAATGACGATCGACGAGGATGAGTTCGCACTCGGCCCCGGCGGTGCGCGCACGATCAACGTGCCTTACGGTGCGTCCGTCCTGATAACGGCAATTTCGGAGGACGGGCATGCGATCGTATGGAACGACGGCACGCCGCAGAGATCGGAAGGGCCGACATTCGCGCGCGGCAGCATAACCGAGAACGTTAACGATCTGACCGTTAAGTTCATACCGCTAGAGGAGAAGGCCGAAAAGCCCTCGCTCCCGTGGTGGTGGATCGCGATACCGCTGATAGGATTGACCGTAATGATAGCATCCAGCGACGGGGACGGCGTTCCGATGAGGCTCCGCAGAAAACGCGGGCCGAGGCGGCGCGTCAAGATCTGATCACTGTTTCTGGATGTCCACGGTGGCGACCATCTCAAGCGCAAGGTCATCAAGAGGTATCGTCCCGGACGGGGCGATGCCCAAATTCTTTAATTTTTCTTTGGTGCATTTGAGAATACCGTCATCGGCAACGGCGCCGACGGCATCAAGTCTCAGCTCGCTGACATCGAACACAGCGGCAACCATCTCGCTGCATCCGTCCTTCGGACGCATCTTCGACAGCGCCCTGGATATTTGGCGCTCCCCGGCCGCATACAGCAACGTTTCGGTAAGCAGCGCCTTCGAACGGTTCGTACCGTGCTCGAACGCGCGTTCCGCGTGCATCACCGCCGAAAGTATATGGTCGCGTCCGCAGACATATTCGGGGTTCATCAGTATCACGTCCCCTCCGAGGGCATGAAAATGTTTCACGATATCGTCGAACGAACGTCCGCAACGGATCCCGAGGACAACGACGTTTGCCATCATACCCCCGAAGGCATACACGTTTTAATCGTTATCTTTCCGGTAACCTAAAGAAAGTTTATTTGTAACCCCCTGCTTATCACCTATCCAGGAACGCGTGGACACATGAGCGAAAAGTGGATCAAGGTCGCGGCACCCGCCACGATATCGAACATCGGGCCGGGTTTTGACATATTCGGAATGGCATTGAAGGAACCGTTCGACGTCATCGAAGGAAGGAAGATAGACAAAGGCGTAGTGATATCAAAGATCACAGGTCCCGGAGCGGACACGATACCGATGGACCCGAAGAAGAATTCGGTGGGTATCGCGGCCGCGGCGGTCTTAGACAAATGCGGCGCGGACTTCGGCATCGAACTGGTGATAAAGAAAGGCATCAGGCCGTGCAGCGGCATCGGTTCCTCGGGAGCCTCCGCGGCCGGCGGCGCATTTGTGGCGCATTTGCTTTCCGGCGAGAAATTAACGAACAACCAGGTGATCATGTGCGCCGCGATGGCCGAGGACGTCACATCCGGCGGACTTCACGCGGATAACGTGGCACCGTGCATACTCGGCGGGTTCACGATGATACGGTCGTACGAACCGTTCGAAGTGATACGCATAGAGCCGCCGAGCGATCTCGGCGTGGTGGTCGCGATGCCCGACGTGCTCGTATCGACGAAAGAGGCCAGAGGCGTACTGCCGGCGGAAGTTCCGGTGAAGAAGCTTGTGTTCCACGTGGGCAACGCATCGTGCCTCGCGTACGGGATGAGCGTCGGTGACATCGAACTGATCGGCAGGTCGGTGAAGGACGCCGTATTCGAACCGGCGAGGGCGCATCTGATACCGCATCTGAAAGAGGCGGAATCCGTCGCCATGTCGTTGGGCGCGAAGGCATCGTTCCTCGGAGGTTCGGGGCCCTGCGTGATATCGTTCTTCAGCATCTCCAAACATAACGGCGAGATCATCGCCGAAGGCATCAAGAACATGTACGCGGAGAAGGGCATGAAGTGCGACACGTGGGTCACAAGCTGGGGACAGGGCTGCAGGAGATTATAGAATGGCGGCGCACAAGATAGTCTGCTGGGAATGCGGCAGGACGATAGA
>JAIRTZ010000018.1 GCA_031254685.1 Methanomassiliicoccaceae archaeon | reverse complement strand
CCGGCGCCGGCTTACTCGGCGCTGGTCGACGCGTGCACCGAACTTTCGTTACCGGTGATGCCGCTGGACATGGACGAGGAATCGTACTCGAACGTCTATTGCAACATCATCAGGACGATGGAGCTTCTCCGCGAGGGAAAACTTGCCAGGAAGGCGATGAAAAAGAAAAATTTCGACATGTCGTCGGCGGAGGCGTTCGCGGTCTCATGGGATGCGTTCGTGAATGACACGAAGGGTTTCCGTGAGCTTACGAGGCTGCGCGAGAAATACATGGCCAACAGAATAAAACTGCTGTCGAAGAATTCGAAGCATATGCTCGCGGTGATCGAGACCGAGCGCGTCGGCGGCATCGTGTCATTGCTGAGGGAGGGCCGCGAATGAATGATGCGCCGTGCGACAGATGCCGGGCGAGTTCCGATGCGGGGCACGCATACTGCACAAAGTGCGGAAGGCCCGTCACCGCGCAGGCAGCGGACGCGGCACCGTGCGAGCAGTGCAGGATAAGCTCCGACGCAGGGAACGCGTATTGCACAAAATGCGGCAAACCCCTCGCCGTCAGCGCGCCGAGGCCCGAGCCGCCGAAAAAAGACAACATGCGCAAAGCCATCAGCATAGTCGGGCTGATAATACTTGCCGGGTGCACCGCGATGCTCGTGTTCGAGTTATACGCTGTGTTCTGGGGCATGGAAGGCATATGGACCGGCATGGAGAATTACAGGCTCGGTGTGCTGTTCCTTACGCCGTTCCCGGTCATCCTGTTCTATATGAGCGGCATCGTCGCTAAATTCTACTATCTGTTCCTTGTTGCCGCCGTCGTAGTTTCATTCGTGATGCTGATGTACAACAGCCGCGAAGGCATCGCAAGAGCGTTCAAAGGCAAATTGGACAAACTTGACGAGATGCCGCTCTACGGCGTTGTGACGATGTTCGCAATGTACATCTCGATAAACATGATCCTTGTCCTGCTTGTTACGTCCGCCGGCTACGATCCGGCCGGGCTGGAGGACCCGGAGGAGGAGTGGATGCTTTGGTACGCCCTTCTGAACGCGTCGGTCTGGGAGGAGATCCTCTGCCGCGTTCTCTTGATAGGCCTGCCGCTGATGATCGCCGGTCTGATCCTCAACGAGAGCGGCTCATGGAAGCGCCTGTTCGGGCATTCCGAGATGAATAAGCTGGCGGTGTTCCTTATCATATTCTCGGCGGCGATATTCGCATTCGGCCATCTGGACGGGTGGGACCTTTTCAAAGTGGTCCCGACATTCGTATGCGGCCTTGCGCTCGGTTATCTTTTCGTCAGGTACGGATTGTACGCGTCGATAATGCTGCACTTCCTGATCGATTACATGTCCTCCGTTACGTGGATATTCGGCTCCTCGACCGGTGCCGACGAGATCATAACGACGGCGGAGCTGATGCTCGTGCTTTTCGCGCTGTCCATGGTGGTCCTCGGCATACCGTTCATCGTGCGGTACGCGAAACGCGGACTGAACTGCGTGAGGAAGATGTTCTTACCGTAACATCCCTTTGAGGAGATCCCTTGACGTCACCGCGGACTCGAGCGTCCTCGATTCGATTATGTAATTCCCTTTGTAGCCGGAAAGCCTCTTGAGGACCTTGTTAAAATCGATGCTGCCCTCGCCTATCGTCATATGATCGTCGTTGAGGCCCGTGTTGTCGTGTATGTGGATATTCTTTATCCGATCGCCGAACGTGTCTATCATCTCATCTATCTGGTTAACGGTGTGCGCGTGCCCTATGTCGAAACAGACGCCGATATTCGTTCCGTCGATGATCTCCGCCAGTTCTTTCGCTTTGGAGCCGATCATGAACCTGAACGACGGCATGTTCTCTATCGCCGCCGTTATTCCGAACTCGTTCATCAGCCGGTCGATCGTTCTTACGGAACGTTTCGCATTCTCGATCGTCCTCGCCTCCAGCCCCGGTATCACCATCGACCGGAGGCCGGGATGGAATGTTATTGTTTTCGCGTTCAGCTGTATCGCCTGCTCCATCGACGCGATTATCTCAAGCGTCGCCGCCTCCCTCATCCTTTCGCTGACCGCCGCGATGTTGACGTCGGATATCGGCGCGTGTATCGAGAATTTAACTTTATACGACGGGGCGGCGGCCTCGAGACGGCGCATCACATGCGGAAGATAATGTTCGCCTTCCGATATTATCTCCCAGTGGCCGAATTCTTTGGCCACTTTCGCCAGGGTGTCCTCTATCCTCTCGGTGCAGAACAATGTTGACGAGACACCGATCATATCGGCACCTCCTCTCCGTCCACGGTCGTCGGCGCGAGCGCCTCTATGTATCCCGTTATGTTATCCGCGGTTATCGTCACGTTGATCGTCCCCAGTATCGTCCGTTCCTCGGTGAACGATATCTTGCCGGCGAATGCCGCCTGTTTGTTCATGTTGAACACCGTTCTCTCTTCTCCGCGCCGTCCTTTCATAAGTACCGATCTCGCGGTATCGAGTATCCGCTGCCTGCGTATCTGCGCCGCAAAGTGTTCCAATTTCGCTGTTTCGCCGGATATCGCGTTATCCGTCGTTTCCGGCTCCATGTCCGGGAATATGTTCTTCACCGCCCTCATCACCTTTTCGTGGTCTTCGCTCGGGAAAACGGGACAGTACACTCTGATGTTCGGCATGATGTGTACCACATGCTCAAAAAAGTATATAACAAATCATCTGTTCTTTGAACAGATGAGAACCGACGTGCTGAACATGGCCGCTCAGAGGAGCATGTTCCTTTCCCCCGAGGCGCTTGAGATGATCCTCGGCAATTCGGAGCCGGTGGTCTTCATGAACAACATCCTTTCCTCGATAGCGAAGAATACGATGCTGATAGATAAGACCCACGTCCTCGGCTGCCTTTCCGAGAACATCATCAAAAAGGAGATAACGGCGGCTCCCGTGAGAAACAAGAGGCAGCACGACATCTCCGTCATCCCGGGGACGGACATCACCGGCGAATCGGTATGCGAGGGAAAGGCGGACGACTTCTCAAAATATTTTCTGAGCCGTTACAACCTGATACGCGATATGCTGAGAAGGCGCATGGGCGCCTCGCTCAGCATCGACAAGGCGGTGAACGTGAACCGCGAGGTGCAGATCATCGGGATGGTATCGGAAACGTCCGTGACGAAGAACGGCCACCGGATGCTGACGCTTGAAGATGAGACCGGATCATGCAAAGCGATAATCATGAAAGATTCGCCGTACATCAACGACATCGTGGTCAACGACGAAGTTATCGGAGCGATCGCCAGTCCGATGAAGGACGGAAAATTGCTGGTGGTCTCCGAAGTATTCCGGCCGGGCGTTCCCAACGAGCAGTGGCAGACGTCCGATTCCGTTTCCTCCGTGGCGTTCCTTTCCGATATTCACGTCGGAAGCCACACGTTCCTTGATCGGAAATGGGAACAGATGATATCGTGGCTCAAAGAGAACGCAAGAGCGATGGACCTTGACTATCTTGTGCTTCCCGGCGACGTCGTCGACGGCATAGGGATATTCCCGGGGCAGCAGGAGGAGCTCGTGATAGCGGACATCTACAAACAGTACCACAGGCTCGCCGAACTTTTGAAAGATATCCCGGATCACATCAAGATCGTCATGCAGCCGGGGAATCACGACGCCGTCCGTCCCGCGGAGCCGCAGCCGGCGCTGGCGAAGGTGTTCACCGAGTCCTTTGATTCTAACGTTATGTTAACGGCGAATCCCGTGGGCCTGAACATCGAGGGGCGGACGATACTCACGTATCACGGAAGGAGCATAGACGATTGGGTGGCCGGCGTTCAGAATAAACGGTTAACGTATGAGGATCCCGTAGGAGTGATGAGGGAGATGCTCGAGCGCAGGCATCTCGCCCCGATGTACGGGATGAAGACGGCATTGGCGCCGGAAAGGAAGGATTACATGGTGATCGACAAACGCCCCGATATTTTTGTCACGGGGCACGTTCACGGCGCCAACACGGAGGAGCACAAGGGGATACGTCTCATCGCCGCGTCAACGTGGCAGGATCAGACGGAATTCCAAAGGATGCACAACTTCAATCCCAAGCCGGGCGTCATGCCGATCGTGCATCTCGGCACAGGGAAGACGTTGATGAAGGGATTTTGAAAAGGGAATTGCGCCGGAAGGCGCAAATAAAAATTATGGGTAAAGCGTTTTCCAGAGGAAGTACACCG
>JAIRTZ010000017.1 GCA_031254685.1 Methanomassiliicoccaceae archaeon | reverse complement strand
AGGCCCTCCGCGATCGGGTCCGAGAACGGAATTCCGATCTCAATAAGATCGGCGCCGGCCTCCTCCAGCGCGATTATTAATTTTTCCGTCGTCTTGATGTCGGGGTCGCCTCCGGTGACGAACGTCACCAATGCTTTCTTTCCCTTGAACGCGTCGGTGATCTTAGACACTGAGCCTCACCCCCCTGAACCTTGCGATGGAGACGACGTCCTTATCCCCGCGTCCCGAAAGGTTGATGACGATTATCTTATCCTTGCCCATGGTCGGTGCGAGTTTCTTTGCATACGCGATCGCATGCGCGCTCTCCGTGGCGGGAATTATACCTTCCATCCTCGCCAGGTACTCGAACGCGTCGACCGCCTCCGCATCGGTTATCGGTACGTAGACGGCGCGCTTCATGTCGAACAGGTGCGCATGCTCCGGTCCGACCCCGGGATAATCGAGACCTGCGGATATAGTATGCACCGGCGCTATCTGACCGTACTCGTTCTGGCAGAAATATGACTTCATGCCGTGGAATATTCCGACGGTGCCCGTGGATATCGTCGCCGCCGTCTTCGAATCCTCGACCCCGGGCCCTGCCGCCTCGCATCCTATCAGTTGTACGTCCTTGTCGTCAATGAAATCATGGAACGCGCCGATCGCGTTGCTCCCTCCGCCGACGCACGCGAGTATCGCGTCCGGAAGCTTTCCCTCGAGTGCCATTATCTGCTCCCGTATCTCTTTACCGATGACCTTTTGGAAATCCCTGACCATCAGCGGGAACGGGTGCGGTCCCATGACGGAACCCAGCACGTAGTGCGTATCCTCCATCCTCGTCGCCCATTCCCTTAACGTTTCGTTCACGGCGTCCTTTAATGTTTTTGTCCCCGTCTCAACGGTATGTACCTTCGCTCCGAGAAGCTCCATCTTGAACACGTTCAGCGCCTGGCGCTCTGTGTCCTCCTTGCCCATGAATATCTCGCACTGCATTCCCATGAGCGCGGCCGCCGTCGCTGTGGCGACACCGTGCTGGCCCGCCCCCGTCTCCGCTATCACGCGGGTCTTGCCCATCTTCTTTGCGAGGAGCACCTGACCGAGAACGTTATTTATCTTGTGCGACCCGGTGTGGTTAAGATCTTCTCTCTTGAGATAGATCTTCGCGCCGCCCAGGTCCTCGGTCACGCGTTTCGCAAAATACAGGACGGAAGGCCTTCCGGCGTAGTTCTTTAAGAGTTCGCTCAATTCCTTCTGGAACGACGGGTCGTTCCTGTAGGTCATGTATGCTGTCTCAAGTTCATTCACTGTGCTCATCAGCGTCTCCGGAAGGTATTGTCCGCCGTACTCGCCGTACCTTCCCTTCTTTACGCTCATGCGTATCATCTTTACGATGGTCCGTATCTTCTCGCCGTCCTTCAGGCCGTTCTCGCCCTCGGCGCCGCTGCTTATGTCGACCGCGAAAGGACCGATGCGCTCTATCGCCTCTTCCACGTTGTTCGCGTTAAGTCCTCCGGCAAGGAAGAACGGTTTCCGGATCTTTTCGATCAGGTCCCAGTCGAAGCTCTGTCCCGTACCTCCGGCGCCGTTGTCCAGCAGCAGATAATCGGCGTCGCTGTTCTCGTATCTTTGGATGTCCTTCGGATTGTCCATCGATACCGCTTTGATTATGGGCTTGTCGCACATCGACCTCAGCATTTTAATGTAAGCCTCATCCTCGGTGCCGTGAAGCTGCACGGCGTCGATGATACCGAGCCCGATCAGCGAGACGATCGTGTTCGGCGATTCGTTCACGAAGACGCCGACCGGCACGATACCGGGCGCGAGGCTCTTCCGCAGTTCGATGGCCTGCGTCCTGGTCACGCGGCGTTTGCTCTCGGCGAACACGAATCCTATGTAATCCGGTCTCGATACATTGACAGCGTCAATGTCGCTCATGCGCGACAGTCCGCAGATCTTCACCCTAGACACGGACGTCACCTCTGAGCATCCTCAATTCCTTGGCTTTGTCCGAACTTCTCATTAAGGCCTCGCCTATGAGCACCGCATTCACATTGATCTTCCGCAACGTGTTTATCTCCCCGTTGACCCGTATACCGCTTTCGGAAACAAATAGCTTTTCTTTCGGAACGAGCGGGCGCAGGCGCACAGTGGTCATAATATCCGTTTCGAACGTCGTCATGTCACGGTTGTTCACTCCGATGACCCTCGCGCCGGCGTCAAGCGCCGCGGCGATCTCATCCTCGTCGCGCACCTCGACCAGCGCGGACAATCCCAGGCGGTGGGCGGTGTCGATGCATCGGCTGAGAAGGTCATGGTCAAGCACCGAACACATCAGAAGGACGGCGCTCGCGCCCAGGAGCTTCGCCTCATAGACCATGTACTCGTCGACAACGAAGTCCTTTCTCAGAACGGGGATCGGAACTTTATCAGCGACGTCCGTAAGATAACTGTCGTTCCCGTGAAAGAAGTACGGCTCCGTGAGAACGGATATCGCCGCGGCGCCCGCATTGTAATATTCCGCTGCGATGCCGACGTGGTCCAGGTCCCTGACGAGCATCCCTTTCGAAGGCGATGCCTTCTTTATCTCGCAGATGAACGCTATGTCGTCGTTACGCAGCGCCTTCTCGAACGGGAAACCGCTACTGCGGGGCAGCTGTTCCGCCGCTTCGGCCATTTCCCGCAACGGAACGTCCTTTTTCTTTTCGCTGATGCGGATGCGTGTGCGCATCACGATCTCGTTCAGTATGTTCATGCCGTTCCCTCAGCTTTCATTCGAACGGCGTATGAACTCGTTCAGCTTGTCCATCGCCTTCCCGGAGTCAATTATCCTTTCGGATGCTTTCACGGCGTCCCCGATACTGTCGTACTTCCCGGCGACGTATAACGCGGCGGCGGCGTTAAGGACGGACGCGTCGCGCTTCGGGCTTTTCTCGCCCCTGAGCACCGAGAGCAATATCTCGGCGTTCTCTTCCGCGGTGCCTCCCACCAGATCGGATTTCGAACAGCGTTTGAGGCCGAATTGCTCCGGCGTTATCTCATAGGACCGTAACCAGCCGTTCTTGATCTCGCACATGGTCGTGGGAGAGCTCATCGATATCTCGTCCAGACCGTCGTTCCCGTACACGACCATCGCGTTCTTCACTCCGAGATTCGACAGCACGCGTGCGAGAGGTTCGACCAGCGCTTTATCGTATACGCCCATCAGCTCCATCTTCGCGCCCGCCGGATTCGTGAGCGGGCCGAGTATGTTGAATACCGTCCGTATCCCCAGCTCGCGCCTCACCGGCGCGACGTACTTCATCGCGATATGGTAGTTCTGCGCGAACAGGAAACAAATGCCAATCTCCTTTAACAGTTCCGCGCTCTTCTCCGGCGTCAGGTCTATGTTGACGCCCAAAGCTTCCAATACGTCGGCCGCGCCGCATTTGCTCGACGCGCTGCGGCCCCCGTGCTTCGCGACGGGAACATCCGCGGCGGCCGCGATTATCGCGGCCGTCGTGGATATGTTGAAGGATTGCGACCCGTCTCCCCCCGTGCCGACGATCTCCAACGCATCAACATCATGCAGCAGCCGTATGCAGCGCTTGCGCATGCCGGACGCCGACGCCGTTATCTCGTCGATCGTCTCCCCCTTCAGGCTCAATGCCGTCAGATAAGCGCTCATCTGCACCTGTGACGCCTCGCCGGTCATGATCTCATGCATGACCGCCTCGGCGGTCTCGTACGTAAGGTTCTCTTTCCGCGATAACGACAATATCGCGTCCTTGATGATCAGCGGCCTGTCGTATCCTAAGAAATTCTTCATCATCGCGCGTCCGTCAGGCGTGAGTATCGATTCGGGATGGAATTGCAGCCCATAGACCTGATATCTTTTGTGGCGTATTCCC
>JAIRTZ010000138.1 GCA_031254685.1 Methanomassiliicoccaceae archaeon | reverse complement strand
ACTGTTCACAAGTTTTTTATATCGACTTACGATAAAGATTGACTATGGCAAAGGAAAAGGGCAGCGGGATACAGCAGCAGGCGGGTCTCGTCAGATACTTCGACATAGAGAACGACAAGGCTCTAAAGATCTCTCCGAAGATCGTCATCGGCCTTGCGATAGCCGCGTCGGCCATTGTCCTTCTGCTCCAGATATTCAAGCCGATGTGACCTTCGCACCGTCTTTCTTGCGGTCCTTCGCGTGATCGAAATTTCTGTAATACAGCATTGACGCGTTCATCACCACGAGTACGGAACCCGCGTTGTGCACGAGCGCGCCCGTCACGGGATTCAGATAGCCGAGAATTGACATCGCGATGGCCGCGAAATTGATGATCATCGATATCGTGATGTTCACGTGTATCAGCCTTATCGTCGCGTTCGACAGGCGCTTCAGGTACGGAAGCTTCGATATATCGTCGCCCATCAGCGCTATGTCCGCCGCGTCCACCGTGATGTCCGATCCGATGCCTCCCATCGCCACGCCGACGTCCGCCGTCTTCAGCGACGGCGCGTCGTTCACGCCGTCGCCCACCATGCAGACGACCCTGCCGCCGCTCTGCATCTCCTTTATCCGTTCCGCCTTCCGGTCCGGCAGCAGTTCCGCCTGAATATCCGTTATCCCGGCCTTCCCGGCGAAGTATTCCGCGGTACGCCGGTGATCGCCGGTGAGCAATACCGTCTTTGTTCCCAGTTCTGCCAGTTCGTTCACCGTTTCTCTCGCGGAGCCGCGGAGCGTGTCCGACAGCGCCGCGATCCCTATGCACCTCCCGTCCGCGGCGGCGGCTATGGCAACTTTACCTTGGTCCCGCAGCCCTTCGAGAACATTTTCTGCGTACCCGCCGGGAACTATGCCGTTCTCCGTCAGGTACGCGAGGCTGCCGCAAAGGATGTCCATGCCGTCAACGACGGCACGGACGCCTCTGCCTGCCGTCATCTTAAAACCGTACGCCGGAATGATGGCGATGCCCTTTTCACGCGCATGGGCCGTTACCGCCTTTCCCAGCGGGTGCTCCGAATGCGCCTCCGCGGACGCGATCAGCGACAGGAGCCTTTCGTCCGAGATCCCCGCGCCGAATGATATGATGTCCGTTACCGCGGGCCTCCCGTATGTGAGCGTCCCCGTTTTGTCGAACGCTATCGTATCCGCCTTTCCCATGCGTTCCAGCGCCGCGCCGGATTTGATTATCACTCCGTGCTTCGTCGCCTGGCCTATCGCGGCGACGATCGACGTGGGCGTCGCCAATACCAAGGCGCACGGGCAGAAGACCACAAGCACAGTGACGGCGCGCGTGATATCGCCGAACGCAAAATATGTGACGACGGCGATGATCAGCGCCGTCGGCACCAGCCACGCCGCCCATCTGTCGACTATCCGTTGTTTCGGGGCCTGATCCTCTTCCGCCTCCCTGACCATCATGGCCATCTTGTTCAGGGAGGTGTCCTGACCCGTTCTCGTCACCGTCATATCAACGGAACCGAAACGGCTGATCGTCCCGCAGTAGACGCCGTCCCCGACGGTCTTGTCGACGGGCATGGATTCCCCGGTGAGCGCGGACTGGTCCACCGATGTCTCGCCGGAAATTATCTCGCCGTCCGCTGGTATCATCTCACCGGAGAATACGCGGAGCACATCGCCGACGGCGATCTCTCCGGCGGGTATCATCTCCTCTCTTCCGCCGCGCATCCTGCGCCCCTGCGCCGGCGCGAGGCTGAAAAGGTCCCTCACGCCCTTCTTCGCCCGTTCCACCGTCCTGTCCTCGAGTATCCCGCCGATCGCCATTATGAACGCGACCTCGGCCGCGGCGAATGTCTCGCCTATCGCTATCGATGCGCACAGTGCTATCGTGATCAGCAGTGCCGATGAGATCTTCCTGACACCGTTTTCGAATATCAGCCTCCTGAACGCCGAATATACGAGCGGCGTTCCGGATATGATTATCGCGGCCCACGCGGGATCTGCCGGAGAATGCGTATCCGTCAGTATCAGGACCAGGCTGACCGCCAGGAACAGGCCGGAGACGGCCGTCATCGGCAGACTTGACAGGATCTTGATGACCTTCTTAGATCCGGTATCGCCGCGCACGCCGCAATCGCAGCATGACGTGCACGCTTTCGTTCCCTTTTGCACCATCCGCATACCCCGGCGTTCAGACTATGCGTGAGAATTGTTCTATCGCCGACGATAGTTTCTTTACGGTCTCCTCGCCGTTGCCCTCGCGTATCCCGTCCATCACGCAGTGGCTGAGGTGCCCTTCGAGTATCATCTGACCGAGTTTATGCAGCGCCGCCTTCGCGGAGCCTATCTGTATGAGAATGTCCTCGCAGTCCTTCTCGTCCTCGATCATCTTGATCAGGCCGCGCACCTGTCCCTCAATTCTTTTCAGACGGTTTATCGCCGACAGCTCGTCCATGCAGTGTCTCATTTTGATCTCCCTCTCCGATATTGAGCATATACCATATACCCCTATACCCTATATTATGCTGTTGATGACGTTGCCTTCATCTTTATCTGTGCGGGATATTACGCAGCGGGCCCTTTCCCGTACTTCTTCCTGAAGACGCGCGAGAACATGAACGGCGCTATTATCGTGGTGACGACGGACATCATTACGACAACGGCGAACAGATCCGCCGACATTGCGGCAGATCCGTTCACGGTTATCGCGACGCCCAATGTCGCAACGATTATCCCCACTTCCCCGCGCGGTATCATCCCGATGCCGACTATGTGCGCGGAACTCTTTCTCTCCCTGTCGCCGAGTATCGTCCCCGCGCCGCATCCGACGTACTTCGTGATCATCGCAAGGACGATTACCACGGCGGCCAGCAACAGCAGCTCGGATGTGAACGACTCCGTATCGATATGCAGTCCGACGTACACGAAGAAGAACGGCAGCAGGAATATCGTGATCGCGTTGGTCTTCTTTATCAGCCCGTGCTCCTCCGCGTGCTCCGCGAATATCATTCCGGCGAGGAACGCACCGACTATCATCGCCAATCCTATCTGAGCGGCGAATGACGAGAGGACGAGACATACGATCAGCGCGATCGGGAACAGTATTCCCTTAAGTTTCCGTTCTCTGCCCTCCGCTTCCTTTCTTTTGATCGCCGCCGTTATCTTTTCGGCAATGCGCGGAACGCCCTTGGCGCAGAACACTATCAGCAGGATCACGAACAGCGATGATATGACGATTATCCCTGTCACGTTGATGATCTCGATGCTCCCGGTCCTCGCCATCCCGGCGACCATCGTCAGTACTATCAATCCCAATACGTCGTCTATCACGGCCGCCCCGATTATAATGCGGGACTCGGAGGCGCTCATTAAGTTCAGGTCCTTGATCACCTGTGCGGTTATTCCCACGGACGTCGCCACCATCGCGGCGCCCATGAACATCGCGTGATACAAGTTACCGTCCCACATCATTATGACCGCGTATCCCGCGATGAACGGAAGTATGACGCCGAGGACCGCGACAAGCAGCGCGGTCCTTCCCACCGACGTAAGCTCTTTGACCTTGGTCTCCAGGCCGACGGTGAACAGCAGGAACACCACTCCGAGCTGCGCGAGTATCTCGATCGCGTTCCAATAGAAATTCCCGCTGTCCGGGTCTCCGGGAACGGGACGTACGATGCCGAGGAACTCCATGACGGACCAATCCCCTATCTGCGCCGCTACGAGCACGCCTATCAGTATCTCGCCTATCAGCCCGGGTATCCCGAATCGTTTGAACACGGCGGACGCCGAGAACGCCAATATGAAAAGAACGGTCAGTATAACCATCAGCTGACCCATCTCGAACTCCGCGCTCATATGTGAGCGATAGCTGACGTTGGTATTTTAGTTTTGAGTAGAATAAAAATTGAGACGGGACCGCCGACCGACCGGCGGGCCCGGTGCTCTTAACGTTGTCCCCAGACGAATCTCATGCTGGCCGCGGGCGCCGGCGGCAGCCCTTCCGAACGGAAGGAGAAGCATATTGCCAACGCCTTCTCGTGCGCCTCATCCGCCGCCGTGACCGGCGCGTCGGCGCACACCGCATTCATTCCGACCGCCGGTGCGGGCGCCTCGAAGGCGTACGCATCGACGCACGGGTCGGGCTCGGGGGCATCCTCCGTCATGATTATGCCTCCTTCGACCGCGATGCCGTTAAGCAGAGCAAGATTGCTTTCCTCGGCATCGTCCTCGCGCGCATCCGTGATGTCGGCAGAGGGCGCATCGTCCTCTATCTCCATCAGGTAGCGGTCTGCTGGCGGAAGCTGCACGGCCGTTTCCTCCTCAGCCGCAACCTCCTCTGTCCGGGCCTCCATGATAACATCGGGGACCTCTTTTTCAATTTCAATGGGCGGAGTTGCCTCGATGGCCTCGGGGACATCGATCTCCGCCGCGGGTTCAATTACCGCGGCATCTTCCGTTTCGATCTCAAAGAATGCCGCGACCGTCTCCGGAACGTCTTCGGTTGCCGCTGTCTCGGGAACTTCAGCAACCTTTTCAGCGATCTCGGTCACCGTTATCTCAGGCACTTTCGCCTCGACCCCAAAGAACGCCGCCAGGGTTTTCTGAACCTTTCCGGTGACGGCGATCGCCGGAACTTCCGGTACGTTTTCGATCGCCGCTGTCTCGGGTACTTCCGGAATGACTTCCGTTTCAACCTCAAAGAATGCCGCGACTGTCTCCGGAACGTCTTCGGTTACCGCTGTCTCGGGTACTTCCGCGATCTCTTCGGCCTCTGCCTCGGCACAGACCTCCGGAATGTCTTCCGCGATCTCGATCTCTGCGATCTCCGGTACTTCAATGACCTCTTCCGCGTCTACTTCAACGTATGCGGCCGGGGGCTCCGTTACTTCTTCCGCGACCCCGCTCTCTGCTACCCCCGGTACTTCA
>JAIRTZ010000078.1 GCA_031254685.1 Methanomassiliicoccaceae archaeon | reverse complement strand
TACGTTATCTCGCCGATCGCAAGCCGCATCTCCAGGTGATATTCATAGTTCCTCTTTCCGCGTATGATGAACGCTCCCCTCGGGACGAACTCTCCGGCCTGCGGCGTCTTGCTCACCTGATCGGGGTATACCCAGAACGCGCTTCCCTCCGGTATGCTCGCGCTCCACGCCTTCGACTGCGCCGAAGCGAAGACGCACGCCTCCCTGAGATCGGCCTCTTTGGCGATGTTGCCGCTCTTTATGATCACGGACGGCGCACCGTGAACGTCCGCGTGCACGTAGACGTCCTGTTCCTTCATGTGCTTCTTTATCAATTGGTCGTTGGTGTGCGCATCGCGTCCCGACAGCACAAGCATCCCGCCGGAGGTGACGAACCATTTGTATCTCTCGAACCAGAACTGTTTCGTCGGCTGGGCGCGCGATAACGCCAATGCCCTCTCCTTCGCGAAGCCCTTCTGCTTTCTTCCGAGCTCCTCTTCACTGTCCTTCAGTGCGGTCAGCGCTCTCGTCGCCTTGTCGTTTATCTCCTTACCGCGCTGATAGATGTCGGACGCGTTCGCGTCTATCCCTTTCGTGTAATCCAGCGTAACTTTCATTCCGTCAAGGTTCGCGGTGACGAGGTCCTTCGAAGGGTCGATGGAATCGACGAAGGGGATCTTTTTGGCGCCCTCCCTCAGTTTGTCCCACGTCAGTTTCTTTGACTGGACGGAAAGCACATCGAGCAGCTCGTTCACCTTCTGGTAATTCGTGTATATCGAATCGGCGCGCGCTTTCAGCTCCGCCGCCTCGTTCCGGTATTCGTCGATGGTCTCCCTCTGGCGGTCCACCCTTCTCTGCAGTTTCTCCACCTCGGGGTCTACGTACCCGTCCTCCTCCGATTCCTCGACGGACGAGATCATCGAAGCGATCGCCGCGGACATGGAATCAAACGTCTCTTTATCATAGCCGTCGTAGATATGAAGTTCCGCCGGGGCGATCTCAACGACGTCGTCCCCGTTCCTGTACATTATCGCGTTCGTCGACGATAACGCGGCGGATACGATGCCGCTCATCGCCGCGTGTATGTTCTTTACGTCATCGTCATTCAGTTCCGCCGGCTTTGTGTTCTTCTGGATCCCGGTGCGCTTGCAGATCTCCTCCGCGTATTGTCCTCCGAGGTTCGCGTCCATTGCCAACGCTCTTACAAGATCGGTGGCCGAGCTCGATATGATCTGCCTGAAACATTCGAACGTGCCGGCCGTGGGATCGAAACGCGAACGGGGCATCACGTAATCCTCGCCCGGCCTCGTTACGCGGTCCCTCCTCGCTTTATGGATGAGGCAGTTCACGATCTTGCCGTCCAATACCAAAAGGACGTTCCCGCCGCCGAACATCTCGAAAATTAAATTGTACGTTCCTTCCGCCTTGAACAGTTCGACGATCACGATACGATCGAAACCGACCTGCGTCGTCTTTCCGACGCGCGCGTTGTCCACGTATTTTCTGAGGAACGATGCGAACGACGTGGGCGTGGTCGGCGTATCCGGTCTTTCCTCGGGCATATACAGCCATTTCTTGTCGCCGAAGAACAGCTCCTTCTTTCCCTGCCCCTGAACGTTCAGCCTGAACAACACGTTCCCGGCGCCCCAATGGAATATCTTGTCCATATGCGCCCCTTCGAGCACGGCCATCTCTTTGACGATGGCGCGCACATCGAACGCGCTCATTTCCTTCTTCATCGCGTTACGTTAAGAAGGGCTTGAAAATAAAGCTTCTTACAAATAACGCGTATATTCGGATATCAGAAACATATATCAATGAGAGTCTTGTTAGCCCGAATAGTGCCGTCGTGGCTAAGGGGTATAGCGACGCCTTGGTAAGGCGTAGGGCGCGGGTTCAATTCCCGTCGACGGCTCTTTTTATCACCTTGTCAGAACAAGGATGTTTGTTTCGTCCTCGTTTCGAATTCCGTCAGGTAGGCGAACACTTCCTTCGTATCGTACATGATATTGTGCCGTTCGCATTCCGCTTTCAGGATGGCCATCAATTTTTTGCTGTCGGGGCTGCGGCATTCGTACGAGTCCCCGAAGCGTTGTATATAGCGTTCCTTCATTCCCGGAAAATGTTCGTCAAGTTTCGCGTAGAAGTGTTCCCGATTGCCTTCGCGGAGCGTCATCCCGAGGCCGAAGCAGAATATTCCTTTAACTTCAGCTTTAACGCAGTGATCAAGCAGCCCGCGTATATTCTCCTCGGTGTCGTTGATGAACGGGAGTATCGGGCATAACCAGACGACGGTCGGGATGCCGGCGTCGCGCATCGCCTCCAGCACGCGGACGCGTTCCGACGTTGTCGAAACGTTCGGCTCTATCTTTCTGCACAGATCGTCGTCGCATGTCGTCAACGTTACTTGTACGACACATTTCGTTCTGCTGTTGATGCTTTTCAGGATGTCCATGTCACGGAGTATACGGTCCGACTTCGTGAGTATCGACAGTCCGAAGCCGTATCTGTCGATCAGCGAGATGCATTGCCGTGTTATTTGCAGATCGTTCTCAATGTGCATGTACGGGTCGCACATCGCCCCGGTGCCGATCATCCCTTTCTCCCTTTTACGTTTCAGCTGATCCTCCAGGATGCGCGGTGCGTCGCGTTTCACCTCGATATCCTCAAAATCGTGGTTGATCTGATAGCATTTGCTGCGGCTGTCGCAGTATATGCAGCCGTGCGTGCAGCCGCGGTAGATGTTCATTCCGTTCTTGGGCGAAAGTATTGTTTTATGATCCGCATAGTGCATGCGTGTCACATCTTGTAAAGGACGAACCCGGACCAGATCTTCGGGTAAAAGAATGTTGTTTTCTTAGGCATGCGTTTCCCGATCGACGAAAGGTCCCATATCGTTTTCAGACCGGGCTCGTTGAGGACGACGGCCACGTCGTACCTGCCGCTTTCCATCTTCTTCACGAGAGGGCCGAACTCAGCTTCGTACGAAACCTTCACGTTACCGCTGTCATATCCGTAGACCTTCTTGATTATCAGTTCCTGAGCGGCGTACGTGTCAAGCGACCACAGCGGATCGCCCCCGCCGTCATACGACGCAAGATAACATTTCCCCGACCTGAAGAAGAGCCCCATCTGCCATTTCGGAAGTTCAAGGTACATATCGCCGACGGACGCCGCCTCTTCGATCCTCATGACCTTTCCGATACCTTTGACGGCGTCGTCCTCCGTCACCGGCGGCGAAGAGGAAAGCAGCCTGTGCGTCGGCCATATCACGAGGCCGGGATCCTTTGACGATACGAGCGTCGCGAGCACAAATCCTTTTTTCTTGTCGTCCGGGTTCTCCAGCGAGTAATTCAGCGCGGTCTCATATCTATGATGGCCGTCGGCGATCAGCATCTTCTGCTTCTTCAGTTCCTTGGTTATCGAATCCGTGACATCCTTGTCCGAGATACGGTAGTACGTGTGCTCCACGCCGGCGCCGTCCGTGCAGGAATAGAGTTTCTTCGCGGTCGCCTTTATCCTGTCGTCCAGTTCTTTGTCGAAGCCCTCGAATATCCCGAAAATGGATTCCAGGTGCGCCTCCATGTCCCTGAGCAAGTTCAGGCGGTCCTGCTTCACCGACGGATATGTCTCTTCGTGAGGTATGACGCTGCCTTTCTCGTATGCTTCCGTCTTCAATATCCCGACGATCCCGGTGCGCGTCAGCGTTTTGCCTTTGCTCTTGAATCTCTGTCTGTACAAGTAAAAGGAATCGTCATCCCTTACCAGCGAGCCGTCGGCGATCCATTCGTCCAATTCTTTTCTGGAGTTCGTGTATCTCCCGTTCTCGGGATTTAATGTGAGGCGCGTGATATTGTGTGCCTTCGATCGCAGCTCTTTGAGACGTTCCTCGTCAATGACGTCATACGGCGGCGAGATGCGCGCAGAGATGTCTTCGCCGTCCTTCAGGGACGGCCGGTATCCGGGGAACGGAAGGAATGTGACCATCATTTACACCGTACGATGGTGACGTCCATAGTTTGCAGATTGAAATACTTTGCACCGTTCAGCATATCCTGGGCACCGGGTCGCCGACCGGAGGCTCAAGTATCCGCCGTCCGCCGACGGATGTCCGTACGGTGACGTGTTTTGTCTTCGACGTTGCGTATCCGATGATGTTCGCGTCCTTCCCGTAAGGATGCGACCTTAAGACCTTCAGAATATCGGAGGCAGCGTCCGGGACACACGCTATCACGACCTTTCCCTCATTGCCGATGCTCAGCGGGTCTATTCCCAGCAGGTCGCACGCGTTCACGACCGCGTCCTTCAACGGTATGTCCGTTTCATTCAGTTCGATGCCGATCCTCGATTTCGACGACCATTCGTTGAGCGTGTTCGCGAGCCCCCCTCTCGTAGGGTCCTTCATCGTGACGGCGCCGCCTTTTTTCAATACTTTTTCGATAAGCCCGTTCAGCGGGGCGATGTCGCTCTTCACGACGCTCTCGAATCCGTATCCCTCGCGGAACGAGAGCAGCGAAACGCCGTGGTCGCCCAGCGTGCCCGAGACGATGATCGCGTCCCCGTCCCTTACGTTGTCGTCCGTTAACCATTTCGAGTCCACTTTGCGGTACTGCGACGCCACGGAAAGATTATGGTCCATATGTTCGGAACGTTTTCCCACGGCGGACGTCACGATCATCATCCTGTCGATCGCGCCCGCCTCGACCACCTTCGTATCCCCTGTCGCAACGGGGACGCCGCATGCGGCGGACGTCTTACCTACGGAGTCCATGACGCGGTCGACGATATCGATATCAAGCCCTTCCTCAAGTATCACGGCGCACGAGAGCGCCAACGGTCTGCCGCCGATGACGGATATGTCGTTCACCGTTCCGGCGACCGACAGCGATCCGATGTCCCCTCCCGGGAAGAACAGCGGTTTCACCGTATGGCCGTCCGTTGTGAACACAATGCCGTCGATGACCGCCGAATCATCCAGCGAGGTCAACGGGACATCGGACCTCATTTTCGGAAAATGAGAGACGATATGCTTGGAAAGGAACTCCTGCATCGTTTCTCCGCCCGCTCCGTGATTCATGACGACCTTGGCCATAAAGGCCAGATAACGAAGCAATCAATAAATCTTTGTTCTCGTTAGGCGTACGGCAGACAGGATGGGTCGCATGGAAAGCAATGACGCCGGGAGCACGGAGAACGAAACGCCGCCGCCTTCGCGGCCTTTCCGCTCATTGCCGCCCCAGAAAAAGCACCAGTAACGGAGGACGTCCTCGGTGAAAGCCGGGTCAGAAAAGTCCAAATCTCCGAGTACCAGGTTGCCGTGCAGGGTCAGCCCCTTTTTCTCACCGTTC
>JAIRTZ010000068.1 GCA_031254685.1 Methanomassiliicoccaceae archaeon | reverse complement strand
AGCTTCCTGACGGTAAGTTCGGAACGTCCTCTTATCTTCTGCTCGCCGTCGAAGAGTTTTCGCAGAGATATCGATCCGTTGGATTCCATGGATTCGAAGAGGCTCATAGGCCTCATTATGACTGTGGATATCCTTCCGGCGCCGGAATGGCGTGAAGGATCCTCAGATGGGGCTGAGGAGCCCGTAAGAATGAATTGACGGGGCGTTCCTCTTTCGTCAACTTCGTATTTGACCGCGTTCCATATCTCCGGAGCTACCTGCCATTCATCGATCAGACGGGGCGTCTCGCCTTCTAAAAGAATGGATGGGTCCGTGCTTGCCAACCTCTTATACGACTCTTTGTTCTTTGAGTCATGGAAAGAAATCATGCTGGCCGCCTTCTCTTTTGCGGTACGGGTCTTTCCGCACCATTTTATGCCTTCTATCAGAACTGCGCCTGCATATTCGAACTTTTCATCAATATGTGCATCTATCACTCTAGGCAGATAAGGGGCGCTCATGCTGTTGTCATATCTTACCACGTATATAATAACTTCCGAGTTTGTAGGGTTTTTACTTCCGAGTTTGTAGGGTTTTTACTTCCGAGTTTGTAGGAATAAAAGTGTCGCAAAATGAGCGTGCGTTGAATTCCGTGACCGTCTGAGCGACGTATCGTTAACAAATGAAGGTACGGCGTTCGAAAACGACTATATAGTGTCCTTCCGTTGCACGCATTGTATGCCCGTCATCAATTTCAAGTACAGCGACCTCTGCGGCCTCATCGGAAAGAAGGTATCAAAGGATGTTCTCATTGAACGCATACCCATGATGGGCGCGGACATGCACGATACCGACGGAGGCGAGGACGATATGTCGGTGGAGTTCTTCCCTGACCGTCCCGATCTGTACTCCGTCGAGGGGTTGGCGAGATCGCTGAGGGCGTTCCTTGACATTGAGCCCGGAATGGCGGAATATGACGTCGAGGACACCGACATTGCCGTTAAGGTCGACAGGAGCGTCAACGACGTGAGACCGCACATCGTTTGCGCCGTCATACTCGATATCGAGATATCCGACGATTTCCTGAGATCGCTGATGGAGGTGCAGGAGAAGCTGCACCTTACCATCGGGAGAAAGAGATCAAAGGTCTCCATCGGTGTGCACGACCTGGACACGATCGTTCCGCCGTTCACATACAAGGCGGTGCTTCCGCACGAGATCTCGTTCGTTCCGCTGGCTAAGACCGAGAAGTGGGACCTGGAAGAGATACTGAAGAAACATGAGAAAGGTGTCGATTACGCGTACATACTCGCCGGAAAGAAGAGATATCCGATATTGCTCGACGCGAACAACGACGTCCTTTCATTCCCTCCGATAATCAACGGCACGCTGACGACGGTCACCACGGAAACAAGGAACCTGTTCATTGACGTCACGGGAACCGACATGAAGGCTGTGAAAGGTGCGTTGGACATACTCGTGACCGCCCTCGCTGAGCGCGGAGGAACGATCGGCAGCGTGAGAATGACGGGAACGATGGATTCCGACTCCCCTGACCTGACGCCGTCGGAATGGAGGATCGATGCGGCCGAGTGCGCAAAGTTCATCGGCAAGCCCGTCAGGGCGCCCGGCATCGTGAAGGCGCTCAGAAAGATGGGGCTTGACGCGATAAAGGACGGAAAGGAGATATTCGTTCTTGTGCCGCCGACACGTCTGGACATAATGCATCCGGTCGATATCTACGAGGACGCCGCCATAGGATACGGTTTTGAGAATTTCGGTTCCGCGCATACGTACGAGCAGACCGTCGGGAAGAAAAGCGACATCACGAAGATGTCCGATCGGCTGAGGGATGTGATGGTCGGCCTCGGATACACGGAGGTCACAACACTGACATTGAGTTCCGAGGATGACGAGTTCGTCATATCCGGATTGCCGGAGAGGAAAGTGGTCAAAATAAAGAACCCGATAACGGAGGACCACACATGTCTCCGTTCCTCGCTGTTACCGAGCGTTATGCGCATCATACGCAGGAACAAGCACCGCGACCTTCCCCAAAGGATCTTCGAGATAGGCGACGCGTTAACGGATTCGAAAAGGCACCGCCGCCTTTGCGCAGTGGCCACGCATTCCAAGACGTCGTTCACGGAGATGAAATCCGTCGCGGAATCTGTTCTCAGGGAGATGCGCATCGCGTACACGTTACGGCCGTGCCCGTACGGAACGTTCATCGAGGGCCGCGGCGCCGAGATCGTTGTCAGCGGATCGTCAATAGGGTACTTCGGCGAGATGTCCCCGCGTGTGATAACGAATTTCGACGTCGATCATCCGGTGATATTCTTTGAGATGGACCTTACGGACGTTGCGAAGAACATGTCCGTCAGGCTGTTCTAAGGCTCGTCCCATATCCTTGGGATCATTGCCGCGGTGACGCTCTGTTCGGTCAGCGCCTTCCTGTCGAGAAGGCCTTTGCTGAGCAGACCCACGGCACCCTCCTTGTCTCCGCGCGACGCGTTCTCGTAGGCGGCGATCATTGCTTTGCTTACCGTCATGCCTCCGCGGATCAGTTCGGCGACCTTGTCCGGATATCTGAACCCGGAGCTCATCCCGATCGTTATCTTACCGTCCTTATCGATTATGGCGCAATGCTGTATATCGTAAAGATGGCCGTACATCTCAAAGACGCCCGCTTCGATCCCGACGGAGAGCGCGTACTTGCCGAGCGCCGCATTCGCGCGGTTGACGGCCCCTTTGTACGTATCCTCGCCGAACGGCTGGTCCGGGACGCCGGTGCTCACTTTCACGGGTATCACGCGGACGCTGCCCAGCACCTTTTCCATAACGGTGCGGACGGCCTCCACTTTCACGGGGTTCAGCGAACCGACCGCGATCGCGGTGACGTTCTTTTCGCCGGTCCTCGAATATTCGCCGGAGAGCATCTTGCTCGCGTGGAGTTCCACTCCGCTTGAGTTCTTTACCATGTCTATGACCGATATCACCATCGGCTCACGTCCCGCGGCTATCCTTTTCTTGTTTATCGCGAGCGCGTTCTTCTCTGTCTCGCGGGAGACCACCAGGTATCCTTTGTCGGCGGTGAGCACCGATCCGAACTCGTCAGATATCGGAAGGATGTCGGCGCACTTCCTGATGCTGTCCAGGTACAGCAGCAATGCCTTCATTCTCAGATAGTAGGGATTTATCCTCTTCCTGGTCGCCGATGCGAACTTGTCAGTCGTGAGCCCTATGACAACTTGATCGGACAGTTCGAACGCCCTGTCTATGAGCGCCTTGTGCCCGTCATGAATAAGATTGAATGTTCCTCCGAGTATAGCCTTCATTGTGTTTCCTCCTTAAGCCAAGAACAGGATCGCGCCGATCGTGATGACGATGAGCATCGCTTCGATTATCAGCAGCTGCCTTTTCTTCTTGGAAAGCTCTGTCTTCTTCGACTGCATGCATGCGTCGCCGCAGAACCTTCCTTCCTCGGTGTGGGCCTTGCCGCAAACGTAGCAATGTCTGTGCTGGGGCAGTCTTTCCGTCTCCGTCATGACACTGGCAATCGCAACTGACCTAAAAAAGCTTATCCGCTCCATACCTCCGCGATAAGAGAGCGTACTTTCCCCCCGAGGTCCTTTTATCGCTTCGTGATGAATATCACAAGGCGTCCTTCGCGCTGTCCCGCGATGCACGATCGCCGCCGCGCCGCCTGTCAATCTCGTTGTGCACAACGATCATGCAGTGGTCCGCGTGCATGCTCAGCGGCCCCAGGCATATCTTGGACGGCCCGTATGCCATCAAAGTTTCCTCTTCCTCTTTCGTCAGGTCCTTATCGTCGCCGAGGACGAACGTCGGTTCCTCCGGGAACGTGAGATCGCGTATATCGGTGCCGTCCTCCTTCAGATAGACGATCTTCGATATCCCGCCGAGATACGCGATGATGTCGGAGAACGAGCGCCTTGAGACGTAAACGCCGGGTGACGACCTCACCTCGTCGTTACCGAGCTTCTTGAGCAGCGCGTTCCGTATGAGCGACGCGGTGCTCCTTTCGTC
>JAIRTZ010000039.1 GCA_031254685.1 Methanomassiliicoccaceae archaeon | reverse complement strand
TTCTTGATTATCAGTTCGGCCACTTTCGGATTCTCCAGAAGATATCGTGATAATTTTTCGCCCATCACCGACGATACGGCGCCCTGCGCCTCGCTGTTCCCGAGCTTTGATTTCGTTTGTCCTTCGAACTGCGGCTCCGGCATCTTGATGCTCAGTATCGCCGTAAGTCCCTCACGCACGTCATCGCCCGTCAGCGGTTCGGAGTCTTTCAAAAAGTTGTTCGATTTCGCATAATCGTTTATCGTTCTCGTCAGCGCCGTCCGGAATCCCGCCATGTGCGTCCCGCCGTCCGGCGTGCTTATTGTGTTCACGAAGGCGTTTATCGTCTCGTTGTACCCGTCCGTATATTGCAACGCAACTTCAACTTCAATGTTCGAGACCTCGCCGCACAGATAGATCGGGTTCGGGTGTATCGGAACTTTATTTTTATTCAGATATGCCACGAATTCGGATACCCCGCCGTCGAAGTGGAACGTCTCCGACCTTCCGGACCTTCGGTCTTCGAAGAATATCGCGACGTTCTTGTTCAGGAACGCCTGGTTCCTGAACCTTATCTGTAAGACCTCGTACTCAAAATCGACGGTCTCGAACACTTGCTTATCCGGATAGAACGTCACCGACGTTCCGGTCTTGTCGGAATCGCCGAGTATCTCCAGCGGCCCGTCCGGTATCCCGCGCGTGTACGACTGCCTGAACTTCTTCCCTTCGCGGTCGATCACCGCGATCAGTTTTTCAGACAGCGCGTTGACAACGGATACGCCCACACCGTGGAGACCGCCCGACACCTTGTAGCTGTTGTGATCGAACTTGCCCCCTGCGTGCAGATGCGTCATCACAAGCTCCAGCGCTGACTTCCCTTTCTCGTGCATTCCCGTCGGTATCCCGCGTCCGTCGTCATCCACCGTGATCGATCCGTCCGCGTTTATGTAAACGGATATGAGCGATGCGTAACCCGCCATCGCCTCGTCTATGCTGTTGTCGACCACCTCGTGCACCAAGTGATGGAGCCCGCGCGAGTCGGTGCTCCCGATATACATTCCCGGACGTTTCCTGACCGCCTCGAGACCTTCTAAAACGACGATACCGTCCGCACCATAACTATCTTGTCCGCTGTCACCGCTCATCTTTTTCCCATCCCTATGCCTATCTGCATTGACTGGCTATGCTCATCTGTAGGGTGCGCGCAGTTTATAATATTATCGCATGCGAGTACGCATGCGCACGCGTGCGCGCATTGGCGTCCGAACTTCGTCCCGCGGACCGGACGCGGGCCTTCCGGAGGCGCCGGCCTCTTCGTCGCATCCTTTCCAAGCCCCTCGGATTCAAGAACTTTGAAATTCGGATTGTTTAATGTCTCCCACAGACCGAGAAACGCAATCGTATCTTTGTTCCTGAGCCAATTTTTTATGACTTCCCACGGTGCGCTTCTGTTTTTGATCTGTGCTATGTCTGTCAATGAGATGTAGTCGTTATGATTTACGCGACTGTATCTTATGTCTATACCTCTGACCGTCATTTTTTCTCTCGACATGTTTTCCCCCAGTCATTCATTGGGGGGCGGGGTTATTTGAACTATCGACTACAGTTAGCCTTCACCTGTATGATCATCGGAGGAATACTCCCCGGGTACGGTTGACTGCGATTGTTTCTATTGTTGATCCTATCATATTCGATATCTTTAACTATTGTTTTATATTCTCTTCCCCTCTGTTCTCCGAAGAGATCGATCTGAGTGGCTTGCCATGTCTGATACGACTGGCTTAACTATGGTTAATCTAG
The DNA here is from genome assembly GCA_031254685.1 of Methanomassiliicoccaceae archaeon. Lineage (GTDB taxonomy): Archaea > Thermoplasmatota > Thermoplasmata > Methanomassiliicoccales > Methanomethylophilaceae > Methanomicula. The sequence continues at coordinate 3,870 of JAIRTZ010000039.1, read as the reverse complement.
TCGAATTCGACCAGTTTAACTATGGTTAACCCATTTGGATCCGAGGTAATTGAGTCTTGTTTAACTTTGTCCTGACCCAATCGATCTCGGTAGGCTTTTCTTTGAGTCGAATCATTGTTAAACCCCTCGAATCCGAGGTAATTGCATTGCGATCCATTGCTCTTTGGTAACCATAAAATACACATCGCCCATTCGGAAAGCTATGCGCAGCATAATGGAGCAGGCCGGGATGGGCGTGACGCCCCTCATCGCAGAGGTTGCGGAGAGGGAGGGCGTGAGCCCCGAGTTCATACGGAACGGTATCGCGGCCGGACGCATCGTCGTACCCTGCAATCCCGTTCATAACCCCGTACCGTGCGCGATCGGGGACGGGATGAGCGTGAAGGTCAACGTCAACATCGGCACGTCGCGCGATATGACGTCGCTTGACGACGAGCTTGAGAAATTATCGATCGCACTGAAGTACGGCGCGGACGCCGTGATGGACCTGAGCACCGGAGGGGACATCGACATGATCAGGAGGACGATCCTGAAAAAATGCGACGTCATCGTCGGCACCGTCCCCATATACCAGACCGGGCTCGTCGCGGCGAGGAGGAACGCGGTCGTCGACATGACGGAGGACGACCTTTTCAACGGTATTGAATTGCACGCGAAGGACGGCGTCGATTTCATGACCGTGCACTGCGGCATTACAAAGGAAAGCGTCGGATGGCTTAAGAATTCGGACAGGAGGATGGACGTCGTCTCCCGCGGCGGTTCGTTCCTCACCGCGTGGATACTTCATAACGACCGCGAGAACCCGCTGTACGAGAATTTTGATTATCTTTTGGAATTGGCGAAGAAATACGAGATAACGCTGTCGCTCGGCGACGGCTTCCGTCCGGGGTGCATACATGACGCGACGGACGCCGCGCAGATATCCGAGCTGATGGTGCTCGGGAAGCTTGTGAAGAGATGCAGGGAGGCGGGCGTGCAGTCCATGGTCGAAGGACCCGGGCATGTGCCGCTGCACGAAGTTCCGGCGAACATGCGCATCCAGAAAAAGGTATGCCACGGCGCCCCGTTCTACGTGCTCGGCCCGTTGGTGACCGATATCGCGCCGGGTTACGATCATATCGTCGGCGCGATAGGCGGGGCGGTCGCGGCGCAGTACGGCGCCGACTTCCTTTGTTATCTCACGCCGGCCGAACATCTCTCGCTCCCGGATGTGAACGATGTGCGCGAAGGATTGATCGCGTCAAAGATCGCGGCGCATGTCGGCGACCTCTGCAGAGGGCGCGGGAACGATCTCGATAACGGCATGGCGCGCGCCAGGAGGGCGCTCGATTGGGAGGCGATGTTCAGCATCGCGTTGGACCCCGATAAGGCCAGGAAGTACCGGGAAAGGGGCTGCACGGAGAAGAATGACGGATGTTCCATGTGCGGCGACGTGTGCGCGATAAAAATTGTCGACCGCTACCTCAAAAAGTGAAAAATACATAGTGCGGAGCCTCCCGTCGCACATGGAAAATGTTTACGATCCCTGCGATATCTCCCGTATGCCGAACAGCGACGCGGCGGTCATCAGCAGACCGATGAACATCTCCAGATATACGCCGATGCCGACACTGCTGCCGTAAGTGCCGCCGATGCTGTTCCATGCCATGATGCCTCCCGCTGTCACAAGGATGCCCATTATCAGCAGGACGACCCTTGTCGGTCCGCTTCCTTTGCCGAGGAGCTCTATGAACCCCAGCAAGAGGCTCACGACGAGCCCGAACAATACCAGCATCGCATACGATGCGCCGTCTTTCAGAGTACCGAATCCGGAAAGGTCGGCGAACACCGTCCTTTCCCGCCATGTGAGGAACATCGCGATCAAACCTATCACGGCTAAAATGAACACGATCGTCCCCATGTTATTCATTCTGAATTTCATGTTTCTCACCTGTGCCCGTTTTTGCGGGCATCATAAGAAAATTACGTAAATTTAAAAATTTTACTAAATAATATCAACTATCTTTTACATACTGACCTTGAAAATTCTATATTTTTCCGCTCTTTTGCCTCATTATTACGCGCCGTTGAGGCACGGATAAGAGGAGTATAAAGGAAACGTGGAGCCACTGGAGGGAATTGAACCCCCGACCAACTGATTACGAATCAGTCGCTCTGCCTCTGAGCCACAGTGGCGGTGATTGGTGCATAATGACGCGCCATATATAATTTTATCATCATTTGTAACGCGGGAACATCCGTTTGAAGACCTCTGCGTCCGCCTCCGGGAGCGGGGATCTTTGTATTAACGTGCGATCGTTCCCGTCATCGTTGAGAACGTCCGGACCTTTCGTCTCCTTATTGTATTACTATATTGGATATCCGTACGACCCATCGGATCGTACGGACCCATTTGGTTTTTTCAGGCGTCACGCTCTCTCGCCTTTCCATTCCAGTTCTATATATCCTTCCGGATACATCTTATAACATTCGCGTATCTTCTCTATGAATAACTCAAAATCAGCATCCTTGCCCTTCTTGAATCTGCATACAAGTGGTTCATCGGAATCGCCCAATTCACAACGGATCTTGATCATCTTCAGCACCGCACATCGCATCGTTAATTGTTTGTTCCTTTGCATCGGCAACCGGGGAGGAATCAGAATTCTGAGGAAAAGAGGATACGTGAACCTGTACGCCGCGATTTGTTATGCGTACCTCATCCGTCCTGTAACCGTGCTTGGACGTGAGCTTATGATATTCTCTGACAAATCTCAGATAGTCCGCCTGCTGATAGTGCAACGTCCTGTGCCCGTCGATTATCTCATAGTACACCATTTCATCACATATCCTTTTCGAGGCGTTCGCATCTCTCTCTGCATCTCTTCGCTGCGATCCGCGCATGCATACGTATTCTGATCGATCTCTCCATATTATCATCCGAGTTTTCTTTTACGCCGTGGTCAAAAAAGTCAGGGATGGCTCTGCATGGCTCACGGTTTCGTAGATAATTGGTTTGAGGGAGATAGGCTCCCGTTCCTTGACTGCCCCGCTCCGTGTTTTCCTCATCAGGCCTGCCGTCTGCTTGCCGGCACCGAGAGATGCTCCCAACGCCTGCCGGCGCCTGCCGCATCCGGTCTGTCCTGATACGTCACATCCTCCGGGTAGCCGACCTGCTGAGTGGTTTCCCTCACGCTCACCTTGTACGTGCGCCATTCCGACACCGTCAATGCATGCGCCCCGTCCTGATCAAGGTCCAGCTCAACGTAGTCAATGTGCTTGGCGATCATCTTGTCCGCCTCGACGTACAGTTCGGCGCGCTCCAATGACCGTTCCGCATCTTTGGCTGCGTACCTTCTCGCGTCGTATTTCGATTGGTTGAACACGAATGTTCCGCCCATCACATCGAAATCATCGAAAGCTATGCCATCGACGTCCGGTGCGGACGCGATACGGTATCCGAACGGTGCAAGCGTTTCCGGGGTGCACCAATAGTGCCATTTGGTTTCCGGATATGCTTCTCCCTCAGGCACGAATTCATCTCTTCTTATTGCAACTCTCATTTTTTCACCTCACATATCATTGATTCTTTTGCGGTTACGACTATGCATCCAACGCACGGATGATGCCTTTCCATGAATCTGTTCAAGCGACCACCTCTTTGTCTATCCTGACGATCCGATAGTTGGTATCGTCGCTGCCACTCCAGTTGGTATTGCCGGCGGAAGCCACCTGCGAACACCTTGTGGACAATGTCAGTGTTCCGCCCGTACCGCGGATGAACTTCGTCCTTATCCTGAACCCGACCCCCGTATCATACGGGCTGTCGTATTGGGCCTGAGCATCCATTCCGTATCTGAAAGAGATAATGAATGTCTGAACAATATTGAC
>JAIRTZ010000001.1 GCA_031254685.1 Methanomassiliicoccaceae archaeon | reverse complement strand
CCGGAATACACTGTGCCGGATGTTCCGTCAACCGTCACCACCATGCCGTCCCTCAGGGCGTTCGTGGCATTCCCGGTGCCGACGACGCACGGCGTTCCCAATTCTCTTGAGATTATGGCGGCGTGGCATGTCATTCCCCCTTCGTTCGTCACGATCGCGACGGCGCGGCTCATCGCCGGCACCATGTCCGGCATCGTCATCGTTGTTACCAGGACGTCGCCTTCTTTGACAACGTCCAGGCTCATCCCGTCGTCGTAGAACCTTACGGTGCCCGTTGCCATCCCGGGGCTCGCTCCCAGTCCCGTGGTCAGCACATCGGCGCCCGCGGTGCTCTCGGCGGCGTCGCCGGTCTTGCCGCTGCCGCCGACCGCCGTTATCGGTCTCGCCTGAACAATGTACACTTTATTCTCTTCGATGCACCATTCTATGTCCATCGGCCTTTCGTAGTGTATCTCGATCTGACGGCCCACGGATGCCAATTCGATCACGAAACGGTCCTCGATCTTCTGCGCCTTCTGCTGCTCCTTCGGGATGTCGGCCTTCTTCGTGGCGCCGGAGGCGCCCTTGATGTACTTCCATTTCTGCGTGGCTATCCTTTTCTTCACAATTTCCATGTGGCCTTTGTTCACGGTGTACGTGTCCGGCGTGACCTCACCGCAGACGATCGCCTCGCCCAGTCCGAATCCGGCCTCGATTATTATGTCATCTTTGCCCGAGTTGGGGTCAACGGTGAACATTATGCCGGATGCCTCCGAGTTCACCATCCTTTGTACGACCACGGCAAGTTTCACCTGGTCGTGCGCAAAGCCTTGTTTCTCGCGGTATGATATCGCACGGGCCGTAAAGAGCGACGACCAGCATTTCCTTACCTTATCGATAAGGTCGTCCGGCGTCGACACGTTGAGGAACGTCTCCTGCTGTCCCGCGAAGCTCGCGTCCGGAAGATCTTCTGCCGTGGCGCTGGAACGTACGGCGACGAATCCCTTCTTTCCTCCCGGAAAAAGATTCGCGTACGCGTCCAGTATCTCCTTCTTCAGGTCTGCCGGTATCTCGAACTGCTCGAACAGCGCCCTTATCCTGGCGGACGCGTCCGTGAGCGTCTGGTCGCTGTCCTTTTTTATCGTTCCCAGCTCTTTCTGTATCTTGCCGAAGATCTTGCTCTTCTCCAAAAAGTAGTCGTACGCCAATGTGCTCAGCACGAAAGCGTTCGGAACGGGGAATCCCGCCGACGTAAGTTCTCCGAGGTTCGCTCCCTTTCCGCCCACATACGGTATGTCGTTCACCCGCAACTCATTAAGACTGACGATCCTTTTCATCCATACACCCCAAGAATGGCCCAGCGGGCCGCATGCCTACCCTATCGGGTGCGGAGGATATAATACTATTCACAAAAAGTCAAAAATATTTAGGTATACCTAAATTTATGCCGTTTTAACGACATACGATATGTGTGCTACGCATATCGTACGAATACACATAAAAATCTACGTTTGTCGCAGAATTGTAAATCCCAATCATTAATTTACCCTTTCAAAGACATAAGATTTAAAACATATGCCGTTCTTCCCCTAGCTTAGAGGGTTTGAATTGGACATGGAATTATGTTGGCACGGACGCGGAGGCCAGGGCGTCGTCACCGCGAACGAGATACTGGCCGAGACCGCGATACGCGAAGGGAAGTACGTGAAGGCGTTCCCCGAGTTCGGTCCGGAGAGAATGGGCGCGCCCATCAGGGCGTTCACAAGGATATCGTCGGAACCGATAAGGGTGCACAGCCAGGTGTACGCGCCTGACGTCGTCATCGTTCTCGACCCGTCCCTTGTGGGCAAGGTCAGGATAACCGCCGGGATAAAGAACGACAGCGTGATACTTGCGAATTATCCGGGAACGGCGAAAGAATTGCAGACCGCGCTGCAGACGGAGGCGAAATGCTTTGCCGTCGATGCCACGAGAATATCGACGGAAGAGATCGGAAGGCCGATGGCGAACACCTCGATGCTCGGCGCTTTGGTAAAGGTCTCGCCGATGGTATCGTTCGGTTCGCTGGAGGACCAGATGACATCGAAGTTCACCGGAAAGCTTCCGGACAAGATAATAGTAAAGAATCTTTCCGCGCTCAAGCGCGCGTTCACGGAGGTGAAGTGAATGCCCAACGTGGTCCCGGGAGGACGCGTCATAGAGCCGGGGAGCGCGCTGAAGTTTGAAACGGGCGACTGGAGATCGTTCCGTCCGATACTCGACAGGGAGCCGTGCATCGACTGCATGACCTGCTGGGTGTACTGCCCCGATGACAGCATCCTCGTCAAAGATAACAAAATGACCGGATTCAGGATGACCCATTGCAAGGGATGCGGGATATGCGCCAAAGTATGTCCCAAGAAGGCGATCACGATGGTGCAGGAGGGATGAGCATGGAACACAAGGATATCGCAATAAACGGGGACAGCGCAATAGCGATGGCATGGAAGCAGATGGACCCGGATGTGTGTGCCGCCTATCCGATAACGCCGCAGACGATCATCGTCGAGCGTTTCTCCGATTACGTCGCTGACGGCGAGGTGCACACGGAATTCGTGTGCACCGAATCGGAGCACAGCGCGCTGACGGTATGCATAGCGGCCGCGGCCGCGGGAGCGAGGACCGTCACGGCGACGGCGTCCGTCGGTCTCGGGTATATGTGGGAGATGCTCGGCATCGCATCGGGGCTCCGCGTTCCGCTGACGATGGCCGTTTCCAACAGGGCGTTAAGCGCGCCGATCAACATCCACTGCGACCACGGGGACGCGATGGCGTCCCGCGACACCGGATGGTTAATGATCTTTGCGGAGAACGTCCAGGAGGCGTACGACAACTCCATAATGGCGCCGAGGATCGCTGAGCACAAGGAAGTTCAGCTGCCTATGATGACCTGCCTCGACGGCTTCATACTGACGCATGCGATAGAAAGGATGACGCCTTTGGACTCGCACGCCGTGAAAGAGTTCGTCGGCGAGTACAAACCGCTGTACCCGCTGCTGGACTGGAAGAATCCGGTGACGGTGGGAGCGATGGACGTCGCCGATTACTATTACGAGCACAGATATCAGATAAAGGAGGCGATGGATGCCGCGCTGATAGTTGCCGAGGAGGTCTTCAAGGATTTCGGAAAGCTCACCGGCAGGAAGTACAAGCTCGTGGAGACGTACAGGTGCGACGACGCCGAGTACATGGCCGTGTGCCTGGGTTCCACATTCGGGACGATGAAGGTCGCCGTTGACCAACTCCGTGCCGAAGGGAAGAAAGTGGGCGTCATGATGCCCCGCCTCTACAGGCCGCTGCCCGCCGAGGACATAGCGAAGGCGGTCAGAGGAAAGAAGGGCGTCGCCGTTCTGGACAAATTCATGAGCCCCGGCTCTTACGGGCCGCTGTTCGAGGATATCGTAGCATCGTCCCTGTCTTTGGAAAAGGTCCCGAAGATGTACGGGTACACGTACGGGCTCGGAGGGCGCGACGCGAAGGTCGAGGATCTTAAGACCGTATTCACAGATATGATCAACGGCAAGGCTCAGAGCATCAATTATCTGGAGGTGAAGTTATGAGCCCGTCCCTGAAGGAATTGTCAAAGACACCG
>JAIRTZ010000105.1 GCA_031254685.1 Methanomassiliicoccaceae archaeon | reverse complement strand
CACGTTCGGATGCTCGGCGATGATGCTGTCCGTATCCCTCACGTCGACGTCCGCGTAGATGATGACATGGTTCTTCTTATCGGATCGGATCCCGGATTTGATGAAGCTGACCGCGTCATCACTTTCCGTCACGCGGATGATATTTGCGGTATCATCCTCGGATAAGCGGTCCGCCAGCATATCGAGGAGCGGCACGGGCCCCATCCTGCGTTCCCCGGTGAGCGCCCCCGCATCGGGATTAAGGATGAACGAATCGATCCTGTCGGCCATTCGGCCTGACTCCTTCCTCATAGGGAACCGATGGGGCCGATGGGATATAAAATATACTGCTCGCCGTTACATCGGATCAGCGTATATCGGTCTCGTCGTGCGCGAGCACCTCATTCCACAATTCAATGGTCTTCCGCGCCTCTTCCTCATCCATTATCTCTATCGCGAAGCCGGCGTGAACGACCACCCAATCCCCGATCTTCGATTCGACCATCGTGATGTTCGCCTGTTTCACGACGCCGCCGAAGTCAACGTCGGCGGTGTCGCCCTTTACGGAAATTATCTTACCGGGAAGCGCAAGACACATATCATCACGTCACGCGGTCATGATCTTTATGATCGCCTCGGCCGGCTGGCCGTTGCATTCCTGCAATGCGTTCACCGCGGTCGCCCTGTCGCACCCGGTCTGTGACATAACGAGTTCGATATCCTCGGCGGGCATGGCCGCACCGCCCTCGCCGGCGTCAGCCGCTCCGGCGGCCCTGGATTCGGGCTCGCCGGTTATCTGGTACGTCTTGGAGCCCTGCACCTCCATGATGCTCACCTCGGGATACTTGAATACGAGCTCCTCATTGGGCATCCTGATCACAACCTCGAAAACGTCGTTCAGTTCTGAGTTGCGGATGCCCATCTTCTTCATCGCCTGTTTCATCTGGCGCGGGTTGATACCTCTCATTCCGCTCATGGACATTCCTCATATTGTACCTTTTAATTAATTTTCCTACTTCAGCGCATCCTTCACGCGGCGAAGCAGTTCGTTAAGCACAATATCCGCATTCGACGCATCCGGTGCGCCGCCCTGCGCAAAATCGTTCTTTCCGCCCCCTCTTCCGCCGAATTTCGTAAGCACATCCTTCAGGATCGATGCGCAGTCGACGTTCTTCGAAGCCGACGATACGTAAACGGACAGCGTATCGCCCCCTGCTGCGAATATCGAAACGCCGCCCGTGCTCCTGATCTTTTCGGCCGCGTTCGTTATGACGTTCCTGTCGTTCACCGGAAGAACGCAGGAGAATACGGGAACGCCGCCGACGGTCTCCGGGCGCAGGCCGGCGACGGTCTGCGATAACAGCGTCCTGAGCTGTTCTGTCTTTGCGTCATTATCCTTTTTGATGTTCTGCGCCGCGTTCACCGCGTCCTCCGGCTTCGTTCCCATGATGTCGACGATCCTGAGGCATTTGTTCGCCAGTTCCATCGACCTTGCGACGGCGTCGTTGCCGACGCGGAAATGTATCGCATATCCGTCCTTTCCCGCAGAGACCTTACGGTCGACGAGCACTGCCGTTATCTCTCCCGTTTCCCTGACATGCATTCCGCTGCACGCTGCCGCGTCGACGTCACCGATCTCCACCACGGTGACAACGCTGCCGTCTATCCTTTCCATCTTCGCGCGCACGTTCTCAAGTTCCGGGTCGCCGCGGTCCATTGTGCTCTTCGTTACGTTCAGGTTATCGATAACGGACATGTTCACGGATGTCTGCGCCCTTTCGATGACCTCCCAGTCCACATCGCGGTCGACGATCACGTATTTACTGTCCGGGGCGATGAATATCTTTACGATGCCGATCTCCGGCACTTCGCGCTTCAGCGCCCCGAAGAGCAGATGCTCCGCCGTGTGCCCGGCCATCATATCATACCGCCGTTCCCAGTCGACGCTGCACCAGACCTTGTCGCCGGCCCTCATCGAATGTCCGGGAACCTTGTGCACAATATCGTCGCCTTTCGACGTGACGTCGGTCACATCGAGCCCGCATATCCTCCCCAGGTCATTCGTCTGTCCGCCGCCCCCGGGATAGAACGCGGTGGCGTCAAGTGTGACGTATTCGTTATCGACGGATGTCACCGCAGCCTCGAATTCGAACACGTACGGGTCCCTGTCATAAATTCTGATGACCATGATGTCCTCGAATACGCGTAGTCCTTAATAAACACGCGAGTGGATGAACTTTATATATTTTACAACATTAACGAACGATATACCACAGTGATAGATATGAGACGGACCCATACATGCGGAGAATTGCGCTCGGCGGACATCGGTAAGAAAGTGTGTTTGCAGGGATGGGTGAGATTCTCAAGGGACCACGGAGGCGTGGAGTTCATCGATCTCGCGGATGCCTACGGCATAACGCAGCTCGTGTTCGACCCGGAGGACATATCAAGCGGCGCCGACAAGAAGAGCATATCCGAGGCGCTGAGGAATTTTACCAGGGAATCCGTCGTATCGGCGGACGGCGTCGTAAGGAAAAGGATAGAGGGCACCGACGATCCGAAGAACAGGACCGGGGACGTCGAAGTATTGATAACGAGGGCGGAGGTCCTCAACCGGTCCAAAGCTCCGCCGTTCGAGCTCGGCGACCAGAAGGGTTCCGTGCTCCCGGGAGAGGAGACGAGGATGAGGTACAGATACCTGGACCTGAGAAGGACGGAGATGGGCGAAGCGCTCCGATTCAGGAACAGGTTCATCTCCGCGGCGCGCGAATATCTGGAGAAGAACGGATTCGTTGACGTCGAGACGCCGATGCTCGCAAAAAGCACACCGGAAGGCGCCAGGGACTTCATCGTTCCGTCGAGGGTCCATCCGGGAACGTTCTACGCGCTGCCGCAGTCGCCGCAGCTTTTCAAGCAGATGCTCATGGTCGGGGGGCTCGATCGTTACTACCAGGTTGCAAGATGCTTCCGCGACGAAGATTCCAGAGCGGACCGCCAGCCGGAGTTCACGCAGCTGGACATGGAGATGTCGTTCGTCACTATGAAAGACATCCAGGATATGATCGAAGGATTGATGGCGCACATCTGGAAGAAGATGTACAACGTGAAATTGGAAACTCCGTTCAGACGGATATCGTTCGATGAGGCGATGAGCAAATACGGATCCGATAAGCCCGACCTCAGGTACGGGCTGCCGATGATCGACATCACGGATATCGTAAAGGATGCGCCGTACGATATATTCCAGAAGGTGCTGTCCAAGGGCGGCATCATCACGGGATTCAACGTAAGATCGGAGATCGCGAAGGATAAGATCGGAAGGAACGAGATAGACCGGCTGATCGAGTTCGTGAAAAAGAGCGGATTGGGCGGGATGACGTGGATGCGCGCCACGAAGGACAGCCTTGACAGCAACATCGTGAAATATTTCACTCCCGACGTATTGTCCAAACTGAAGAGGGAGATGGACGTTAAGGAAGGAGACCTCCTCTTCCTCCTCGCCGGCCCCAAGGGAAAAGTGCTGGAGACGGGCGGGCAGCTGAGGAAGAAGCTCGCGCAGGACCTTGAGTTGACGTCGCCCGATAAATTCCTGTTCGCATGGCTCGTCGACTGCCCGATGTTCGAGACGGACCCCGCGTCCGGTAAGAAGGGGACGTTCCATCATCCGTTCGTTCTTCCGACGACACCGTTGGATGCCGAGAACGTCGGCGGTGCGTCGTTCGACCTCATACTGAACGGCAGCGAGCTCGGGAGCGGCTCCCAGAGGATCCACGATCCGAACGTTCAGAGGGAGATATTCAGGATGCTCGGGATCTCCGAGGAAAAGATAGAGACCGATTTCGGATTCTTCCTCGAAGCGCTGGGTTACGGGGCGCCGCCGCACGGAGGCATCGCGCTGGGCATCGACCGCGTCATAAGCATTCTGCTCAACAAGGAAACGATACGCGATGTGATCGCGTTCCCGAAGAACAAGAAAGGCCAGTCGTTGCTGGACGGCTCTCCGCAGAAGGTCGATGATGAGAAGTTAGAGGAACTGCAGATACTGTCGATAGCGATAGACGACATCGACATCAAAGATATCGAATGACGTCATCCCGTCATTTCATTCAGTATCCGTTTCGTCGCCTCGACGATGTCCGATGATGAATACGTCCCGCCGGACGCTTTCATCACGGCGCCGATTATCCTGTTCGCGGCCTTTTCGCTCTTGCGGTGATCGTCGATGACGGACGGGTTCTCGGAGATCGCTTTCCGTATCAGCGCGTCAAGGTCCCCGCCCCTGCTTTCGATGCCGCCGAGATCTTCGCCGGTGATCAGCGCCTTCAGTCTCATTGAGCACTCGATGTCATTGATCCTGCCTTCCTTGTGCATTACGGTTATGTCAACGATATCGTCCCTTTTCCCGCCGGCGTCCTTCTCCAGCGCCTTCCAGTTGGAGCTTATCGGCCCGGTGACCCACGTCAGCGCGCTCTGTGCGCCTATGCGCTTCGCGATATGTTCGAAGAGATCGGCCAGCAGCATCGATGTGTTCACGATCTGTTTCGCCATCCTCTCATCGAGGCCGTATTCCTTCTGCAGGCGCTTCGTCACATCCAGCGGGCTTTCCTTGGTAACTATGGAATCGGCGATGCTCCTGACGTTTATCACGCCGAGGTCCGGTTCACCGATGTATGCGTAATCGCTCTCGAACTCCTTCTTGCGGGCGCCGGTGGTAACTTTGCGTTCCTCATCGTAATGCCGCGTCTCGCGGACGATCTTCCCGCCGGATTTGATCACTTTCGTTTGTCTTACGGCCTCGTATGTCAGCGCCCGTTCGACATTCTTCAGACCGGTGACGTTCTTCACCTCGCAGCGCTCGCTTCCCGCCATGGAGATGTTGCAGTCCACTCGTATGCTTCGCTCGCCGTCATCCGGGATATCGACCACGTGCCGTATGTCGCGGAGCAATGCCGTCAAAAACTCCCTGGCCTCGGAAGGCGATGAGATATCGGGCTCCGTGACGATCTCGACCAACGGGATACCGCTCCTGTTGTAATCGATCAGCGCGGTGTCGCCGGACTTCTTGATGCTCCCCGGGTCCTCCTCCAGGTGCGCGCGTGTTATCCGTATGGGCTTCTTTCCCAAGTGGTACACACCGCCGGAACCTATCGGCGTCTCGTACTGCGTCACCTGGAAATGCCTGCAGATGTCGGGATAGAAGTACACCTTCCTGGAGAACCATGCGACATCCGGTATCGTACAGTTAAGGAGCTTCGCTAACTTCACGCCTATCTCGACCGCCGCCCTGTTGAGCGACGGTCTCGTGCCGGGCATGCCCATGCATCCGGGGCATATGTGCCCGTTCGGGCCGTCCGACCCGGCGGCGGGGCAGGAGCAGAACATCTTCGACCTCGTGGGAAGCTGAACGTGTATCTCCAGTCCGATCCTCATACGGACGCCTCCGGAACTTTTATCTTAAAGGAATTCTCCCATAACTCGGCAGCAGACAGAAGGACGTCCTCATCCCAATGGTCGGAAACGAACTGCATACCGATGGGCATGCCGTCGGAATATCCGCACGGCACCGAAACGCACGGGAATCCGCAGAACACCGGAGGGGCGGCGAAGCATGACGACATGTAGGAATCCGCGGAACTCATCCGCAGCGCATCATCGATCTTCGGGGATATGAACGGCATGCTGGGCGTGAGTATCGTATCGTGCCCCTTCAGTATGTTCCTGAACCCGTCGATAACGAGCGCCCTTACGCCAAGCGCCCTGAGATATAATCTTTTACGATTCTCGCCCATTGTCATGTACGTGCCCATGATAGTTCTGATCTTTGTCTCGGCGCCGAAATATTTTGTTCTGAACGAAACGAAATAATCATTGAACGGTAACGAAAGGTCACCGTCCTGGCGGCCGAACCTCATGCCGCAGTATCTCGCAAGATTCGTGGCCGCCTCGGTCGCAGAGAGGATGTAATGCGCCGGCATCGCAAATCTCAGATTCGGCATGTCGACATATTCGATATCTATCGACATCCCCTTCAGCGCATTCACGGAATCGTCGAATGCCTTCCGGACGGCGGCGCTTGCGTTATCCGTGATCCCCTTGGGTATCGCGGCGGACCTCAGTTTCTTCTTCCCAATCATCAGTTCGGGCTGCGCCGTCGTGACGGGATCGTTCTTATCCTTTCCGGAGATGACCTGAATGAATTTTTTCAGCG
>JAIRTZ010000095.1 GCA_031254685.1 Methanomassiliicoccaceae archaeon | reverse complement strand
CCTATGGGCAGGACGATATATGATGACCTTTTGAAGTGGAAGAGGAGCGCCGACCGCAAACCGCTGCTGCTCGAAGGCATAAAACAGGCGGGGAAGGCGCACATCCTCACGTATTTCGGGCAACAGAAATATGATAATGTCGTTTATTTCAATTTCAAGGACGACCCCGGTCTCGCGGACATCTTCACGGAAGGCGCGGACCCGGTGACGATCGTCAGGGACCTCGGTCTGAGGTCCTCCGAAAGGATCGAGCCGGTCAGGACATTGATCATATTGGACGAGATACAATTCTGCAATCCCGCGCTCATGTCCATGAGATTGTTTTGCGAAAAGGCGCCGGAGTACCACATCGCATGCGCCGGATCTATGGGGATGATGCTCCCCGCGGGGTCGTTCCCCGTCGGGAACGTCGAACGGATACGGATAGGGCCGAAGGATTATCGCAAATTCCTGTCCGCATATCTGGAAGAACCGCCCGAATGACGATGCCGTATCGCAGTACAGCGACCAGAAAATTAATTATCATTCCCGCAATGGGAGTTACGTGAGGTACGTAGTCGCGGTCACGGGCGCGTCCGGCATCATGTACGGCGTGAAGATACTGAGGGAACTTCCCGGTGAAAGGATATTGGTGATCTCGGACATGGCGAAGAAGATCATTCCGAGCGAGACGGAACTCGCTATGCGCGACATAGAAAAAATGGCCGATATCGTTTTTGATGATCACGACCTCTTTGCGTCGATATCCTCGGGAAGCTATCACTTCGATGCGATGATCGTCGCTCCCTGCAGTTCGTCGACGCTTGCGAAGATAGCATCGGGACTTGCGGACACGCTCATCACGAGGGCCGCCGCCGTTGCTCTCAAGGAATCGAGGAAACTGATACTTGTCACGCGCGAGACTCCGAAGAGCGCGATAATGCTGGAAAATGAATTAAAGCTTGCAAGATGCGGCGTTACGATATTGGACGCGAACCCCGGATTCTATTCGCAGCCCAAGACCGTTGACGATATATTCGCGTTCATCGCCGGACGTTGCCTTGACCAATTGCGGATCGAGCATTCGCTTTACAAAAAATGGGAATGATGCGCACAGGCCTTGCGGAAGGTCTCATTCCACAGTTGCCGCCGCCCTCTCGTACCTTCTGTTGCGCAGAAGGAGGAACACGTTGATCATTATCATCACCGTGTTGATTATGTAGAACCAGATGACATAGTTCAATCCGTTTATCACGTTGTTGATCATCCCTGCGATGTAACCGGCTATCACAACGTATAAGAAAAAGAGGCTTGTGCCCTGTGTGCTTCTCGACACGTATGCCTTATGGATCGAGAACGGCCAGGCGAACCCGAAGCAAAGGAGCATCAGGATCTCGAATATGTTGTCGATCAATCATTCCACCTTTTCGATGGTGTACCCTTTAACGCCCAATCCTATCAGTTCGGCGTGATCGACGGCGGCCCTCCAGTCGGTGGCCGGATGGGTGCATCGGAACCGATCTTTTTTGCAGTCGGCCCTTTCGTTAAGTATACTTTCCTTCACGATCGGCTGTCTGTTCACGGCGTCCGCGCATGCGGCGTCCAGCGCAACGGGGTCGAACGATGCGAACATCCCTACGTCCGGGACGATCGGGACATCGTTCTCACCGTAGCAGTCGCAGAACGGCGATACGTCGATGACGAACGATACGTGAAAGTTCGGTTTCCCGGTGACGGATGCCAATGCATACTCGGCGGTCCTTTTGCATAATATGTCGTTCGATTGATCCATCGCAACGTTGATCGCATCGAACCTGCACATCGATATGCATCGTCCGCACCCGACGCAGACGTTCGGATCGATCTTGGCCTTCTTCCTCTGCATCGTTATCGCGGACTGGGCGCATCTGCTCGCGCAGTATCCGCATCCCGTACATTTTTTCACGTCGACGGACGGTTTTCCGGCGCTGTGCAGTTCCATTTTTCCGCGGCGGGACGCGCATCCCATCCCGAGGTTCTTTATCGTACCTCCGATCCCCATGAGTTCATGGCCTTTGAAATGGGTCATCGAAATTATCACGTCCGCGTCGGCGATCGTGCGGCCGATCTTCGCGCTTTTGATGCATGGTGCGTTGATCACAATATCGATATCGTCATCCCCCTTCAGGCCGTCGCCGATGATAACGTGGCATCCGGCGGCGAACGGGTTGTAGCCGTTCTCATACGCCGCCTCTATATGTTCGACGGCGTCCTTCCGTCTGCCTACGTACAATGTGCTGCAGTCGGTGAGAAATGGTATCCCGCCCTTCTCTTTGATTATGTCTACTATCACCTTGGCGTAGTTCGCCCTAAGGTACGACAGGTTCCCGGGTTCGCCGAAGTGTATCTTTACGGCGACGAACTTCTTCTCCATGTCGATCTTTTCAATTCCGGCCGCGCGTACAAGCCTTTCCAGCTTTGCCAATAAACTGCCTTTCGACCTTGTCCTCATATCGCTGAAATAAACGTTCGATGCGCCCGCCATGATATCGTGCGCAGGAACGCTGACCAGCGTTATAATCCCTTTCCCGCATACGTGACGCTGCCGTCCGCCCTGTTCCCGGCCGGCCGCGGCATACGATCGCCCTGTCGGTCCGAAGCCCGTTCATCATACCTCGAACAGATCCTTCAGACCGACCAGCGTCAGCCTGTCGTCCTTTTCCGCCGCCTTTCTCAACCCTGCGGTGAAACCGGACCTTGAGAATATGTAGTGATGGATGTCACGGTCCGCGAACATGGCCGCCTTCCCCCTCAGTTCCTTGAGAACGTCCGTGTCGGCCTCCTTGTTCCTCCATTTGCATTCGCCGACAATGATGTCTCTCTCCGTCGTCGATGTTGCAATGATGTCTATCTCCGTCTCCGTCCTTGTTACGGGATTCCCTCCCCACCATTTTCCGATGTTATCAAGTGGGAACGGTGCTTTTTTCGCACGGACGAGCCGCAGGAGATATTGTTTGCAGACATCTTCGAAGACAGGGCCCATGAAATCCGATATGAACGGCTCCACCTTCGTTACGTATATGTCCTCCACTCCGCCGTCTATCTGCGTAACGGCCTTGGGGACAAAACGATACCAGAATCTGTACATGCTGTCCTTCACAGAGTATTTGGCATTCTTCTCGCTGCCGCTGAGTATCGGCACTTCCCTGGCGAGTATCCCGAGACCAAGGAGGCTTTTGATGTACGTGGCCACTTTGCTGTCTTTCTCACCGACCTTGGCGGCGATGACATTCAGCTTCGTGGCGCCGTTCGCGATCGCCGCAATTATCGTGTTGTACATCGCGGGTTCCCGGAGCTCCTGTTTCAACAGGTTGTACGGTTCTTCGTAAAGGTATCCGCCTTTGGTAAAGAATGCCTTGTCTATCCCTTTCCTGACCGTTCTCTCTTCGGCTATGACATTCAGGTACTTTGGGATGCCGTTCGTGACCGCATATCCCAAAAGTTTGTCCTCCATGCTTGCTTTGCCGAAGAATTCGGCACTGTCAAAATAATCCAGAGGCATGACCTTGAATTGTGAGGTCCTTCTTCCGTACAATGGGCTCTCGTTTCCCAATACCTGATTCTCCATAAATGACATTGAGGAACCGCAGAGTATGAGCATCATGTTCGTCTTCTCCAGGACCGTGTCAATGAACCTTTGAAGCTGAGACGATATCGGAGGGTATGCCTTTGCCAGGTAGGGATACTCATCGATGTAAATTATCAGTTTCTCTCCGCGCGCCTGGTTCACGATGAAATTCCATGCGGCCTCCCATGATCGGAAACTGACAAGAGAGGAGAGTTCCGGGAAAACGGAGAAAACACTCTGTGAAAAGTTCTCCAAATTGACATTATTTGCATCCTCCGTGGCGGTGAACCTTACTGCTTTCTTATTTCCGCGATTTATGAATTCGTTGATGATGCTTGTCTTGCCGATCCGGCGTCTTCCGTACATTATGACGAACGAGAATTCATCGCGGTGATACAATCCCTCGAGTGAATTCAGTTCGAACGTCCTGCCTTTGTCAAAGAATCTTTCCATATCGTCTGCCTCATCCTGATTCGTATTTCTCAATCGTGATTTACTCAATCATGATTTACCAAAGTGAAGTAAATTATTTAATGTTTTCTGCCCGCACCTGTGCGGTCGCGATCCTGATATACAGAGAACGAAACGAACTTCGTTGGAACGGTTATTAATACGGAAGACGATGCCATCGTCATGAAAGCCGACGAGAACGTAAAAAAGGAATTGGGCCTCGTTCAAGTGTACACGGGCAACGGAAAAGGAAAAACTACGGCGGCGCTGGGACTCACGATGCGCGCCTTGGGCAATAACCTCAATGTCGCGATGGTGCAGTTCATGAAGCCCGACCAGGGTTCCGGCGAGTACGTCATGTCCAAAAAATTGGAGAATTTCACATTGCTGCCTCACGGCCTCGACCATCTTGTGGATCCGAGGAACATAACGGATGATGACCGCGAAATGGCCCGCGGTGCGTTACGGAAAGTTAAGGAGATGCTGTATTCCGGAAAATACGATCTCTTCGTTATCGACGAGATAAACGTCGCCATGGGATGGAAGCTCGTCGATGTGAACGAAGTGATCGATATGCTCAGGGGACGCCCGAAGAATGTCGAGGTCGTTCTCACCGGACGCTACGCGCCCGACGAGATCATCGAGTTCGCGGACCTCGTCACGGAAATGAGAATGATAAAGCACCCGTACGACAGGGGCATCGGCCCGCGGAAGGGCATCGAGAGCTGAGCCCGCGTATACATCGTATATTCGTCACGTGTACGCGATACGTACAAAACACTGTCCAGCATGTCCGAAAAGGGGCATCCGGAGGGCATGCGGGAATGCGTAATCGGGACAGTTTGAAATACTACTTTTTTAATACACTTTCGAAGGGATCACTGCCCTTTTACAATGGTGATGCAAAGTGTACAGTATGAGTCCTAAGTCTGGGGAACTTATGAGCGACAAGGCCGTGATGGCCCGCTATAAGAAAGATGGGGAATGGGGCCTTATGGTGTCTGTGGACCTGAGGAAATGCGATCTTGCCAAGATCTCGAGCAAAGAAGTGATCACGCAGTTCGCGATCGACCTTGCGGAATACATCAACATGAAAAGGTACGGCGATCCGATAGTGATCAGATTCGGCGATAATGACAAGGTCGCAGGATACTCGCTCGTTCAGCTGATCGAGACGTCCCAGATATCGGGGCATTTTGCGGATTTCAGCAGACAGGCGTTCATCGACGTGTTCTCGTGCCGCGAATTCCCTCCGAAGAAGACCGCGCAGTACTGCAAGAAGTACTTCGGCGCAAAATCGATGGAATACGCGATAGCGTTCAGGGATTGAAAGGGATCCGATAAACCCCTTAGCTTTTCTTTATTCGTTCCTTCAGGCGCGCCTCCGTATATACGCGCCGTCCCGCCGGGACGCGGCAAACATTTAACTAATGCGTAACGAATCAATATGATGAGGTACACGGATGCCCTGGCAGATCATTTTCGTGGCGTTTCTTGCCAAGATGGAGCGGGATACGATAAGGATCTGCCTGACCGCCTGCGAATATCTGCAGATCGACCCATCGGTCGCGTACGATCTCGAATTCATTGAAAAGAGGGCCGAACTCGCGCTCTCGCAATGGAATAAGGATGACGATCCGAACGAAAGAAGGGAGCTTATTTCCGTTGTGAACGAATATCTGAAGAAACTGAGGGCGGGACCCGACGGGAATGCGTTGAGACTTGACGGGAACGTTAGGCTCGGAAGACCGGGGACGGGGACGCACGCGTTCCAATCGAATATGTTCTGGAGCAATTCAGAAACTCCGAAGGGACAGACGATGACCGTCCCGGAACTTCACGCAAGGAAGTTCTCCAAGCTCATCGAAGACGGTAAACTGAAGATACTTCCGGGCACCGTATCCGTCGAGTACGTAAAAAAGAGGCTGCGGCACGAGAACTATGACAATTATATCGATCAGGAACCGAAATGGGCGGCACAACAAAAAATGAAATACGTGTAACAATTATTCAACCCCGGAGCTGATGAAAAAATGGCATATTCTGCGTCGATGGAGGCGGTCTTCAAGAGATATCTGATAATGTGCGAGTACATGCAGATAGACCCGTGCAATGTCTATGACACCGAGTACATAGAGAAACGGGCCGAGGAGATGCTTTCGCAGTGGAATGACGGCGACGGTCCCGAGATAGTCAAAGAACTTCGGGACGAAACGAAGTGGTTCGTGAAAGATTACGGAAAGCTGGCGGGAAAGGGATTCCTGAAGCGCGATTTCGCATACAGATGCAGCCTGTTCATCCAGAAGAAATATCTGAGGATACATCCGGGAACGATAAGCAAGGATTATCATAAGAAAGAACTGAAGCATCAGAACTACGACGCGTACGCAGCTCTGATATACGCTTCGCGGAAGTGATCGCGGGCGCGGCCCGTGCTTCTGTGTGCCGCAGCGATACGGATGGATCTACTCCCATATTTATCATGCCAAATGGCAGTATAAAAATGACGGGATGACAAATTTATCATGCCAAATGACAGTATAAAGATCATGCAGAACATAGGATGGCGCAACGTCATATGTGCCGAATGAACGGTCTGTGCTCATACCTTGAACAGGTCCGTCGACAGATACTTTTCACCGCGGTCCGCGAATATGGCAACGATCAATCCTTTTTCCTTCTCGGCGACCTTTGCGGCGGCTAGCATCGCGGCCCCGGCGGACATTCCCACGAGTATCCCTTCCTTCAGCGCGACCTGGCGGCTCATCTCGAACGCTTCCTCGCTTTCGATCATGATCTGCTCGTCGATCAATTCCGGATTGTAGATGGACGGTACGATGGCTTCCTGCATGTTCTTCAGACCCTGAATGTAATGGCCTTTGACGGGATGCGCCTCGATCACCTTGATCTTCGGGTTCTTCTTCTTCAGCGCGCTTCCGACGCCCATTATCGTTCCGCTCGTCCCGAGGGCGCAGACTATGTGCGTTATCTTACCGTCGGTCTGCTGCCATATCTCCTCTGCGGTGGTCTCGTAGTGCGCGTGCGTGTTGAACTTGTTGCTGAACTGGTCCGGATTGAAATATTTCTCCGGGTCGTCCTTCACGAGCTGCCTTGTTTTCCGTATGGCGCCGTCGGTGCCCTCCTTCGCCGGCGTCAGTATTATCTGGGCGCCGAACGCCTTTATCATCTTCTGCCTCTCGATACTTACGGCCTTGCTCATGACGATGACGACGTCGAACCCAAGCACACGGCCGATCATCGCAAGGCTGATCCCCGTGTTCCCGCTTGTCGCCTCTATTATCGTTTTCCCTTTTGTGAGCCTTCCGTCCTTGATCGCGGCGTTTATCATCGATACGGCGATACGGTCCTTTATGCTGCCCGTAGGATTGGAGCCTTCGAGCTTCGCATAGATCTCCGTGCCCTCCTTCTTGACAAGATTATTTATCCTCACTAGCGGCGTGTTGCCTATCAGGTCCAAAACATTTTTGTTCATTTCGCATCGTCCTGTGAAATCAGATCAACGAGTAGAACGCTTTCGTATATTATTTATTTAGCCTAACACAGGTCGTTTCGGGAAGGAGAATAATGAAATAAAAGCCCACGGCCTGAAAGAGTTTTTGACCCGCGCAGCAGGAAAGTCGCCGCCTATGGCAGCGACCCCGTTCCGGGACTTACTGTCGGACAATAATACTCGTCTTCGCAGAGGAATAAAAAACTACTTTTTCGTCGCTTTGAATGAATTTGTGATTCAAAGCGATATGGTGCAGGGGGAGAGATCTCGTTGCGGTTTCCCTGCGGGATCGGTCTGAAAATGGTGTAAGGTCCATGGCCATTTCTCATTACGATCATTGTTTTGACTCATAATAAGAAGAGAGTCGTGCCTCCGGAATAATGTTTCAAAGGAACAGCAGGGACAGCATTCCTCTGTAATGCGTTCTCATCCTGATTATGTGGACTATGCCTTTGTATTCCGGGCCGTCGCAGTTCCTTATGTCATACACAAGTCGGTGTTTGGAGTTTATGCGCCTGGAATACTTTCCGCTCGCTTCTCCCCGGAGTTTCTCATAGGGCGGAGGATCCTGAAAAGGATCGATCTCCAGTATCTCAAGCAATACCCTTACTTTTTCAGAAAGATTCTCTCTCACAAGGAGTTCCAGGTCCTTTTGCGCCTGTTTGGAGAACGTCAGATGATATTTCTCCAATCTATCGACTCCAGTTTCGAAGTGGGTGTTGCATCGGCCTCTATGATCGCAGGAAGCGTATCCGGATCAGAAAGCACGTATAACGTTTCTATGATCTCGTTCCATTCTTCCTCGCTCACCAGAATGGCGTTGCCGTTCTTTGATGTGATCGTTAGCATCCTGCCATCAAGTACGGATTGCATCACCCCGAAGATATCGTTGCGGGCCTGTGTGATGTTGATCGTGTCCATAGAGACAGGGATGTTATATGTACATTTAAATGTACGCTTTTATGGTCGCTGTTTTTATCGAACGATCGAACTGCATGTGAACGGTCAAATGCTGTGCCGGAACAGCATAATAGGACTTAGCCTGATAGAATGGTGCAGGGGGAGAGATTTGAACTCTCGGACCACTAAGGACAGGATCCTAAGTCCTGCGTCGTTGGCCAGGCTTGACTACCCCTGCGTGTTCCGCCCAATCTTATAATCCGATATATCCGTTGCGGTATGCGCACGCGTGATAATGATTAAATTCCATCAACGGTTGTACAACCCATTCTTTCATGGTGATATGATATGGCGGAGACCGGCAGCAAAGGAAAAAGGGAACTGCTTCTCGGGAACGATGCGATAACCCGCGGTATAATCGAGGCCGGCGTAGGCTTTGCGTCGACGTACCCGGGTACGCCGTCGTCCGAGATCGGCAACAATTTGGAAAAGATCGCCCAGAAGCACAATATGTATTTTGAATTCTCAGCTAACGAGAAAGTAGCGATGGAGGCGGCCTCCGCGGCCGCCATGACCGGCGTGAGAACGTTCGTGTTCATGAAGCACGTCGGCGTCAACGTTGCCGCCGACCCTATGTTAACGCTTGCGTACGGCGGTGTGAGAGCGGGGATGGTCATACTCACCGCGGACGATCCGACGGCGCACAGTTCGCAGAACGAACAGGACAACAGGAATTATGCTAAGCTTGCGCTGCTTCCGATGCTCGAGCCGTCAACGCCCGCCGAGGCCAAGGATATGGTGAAGAAGGGATTCGACATCTCCGAGGAATTAACGCTGCCCGTATTGTTCAGGACCACGACAAGAGTGAACCACGCCCGCGGGATCGTCACCGCAGGCGACATAAAAGATACGCCGAAGAAGAACAAGTTCGTCAGGGACATCAAACGTTTCGTCAACGTCCCGGCGAACGCGAGAACGAACCGCATCAGACTGCTTGATCTGAATAAAAAGGCGGCGGAGATGTCGGAAGCGTCCGATATGAACTTCGTCGAAGGCAGCGGAAGGATCGGAGTGATAACGGCCGGCGTTCCGTACACTTACGTGAAGGAATGTCTGATCGGCGTATCTGTACTGAAGCTCGGGTTTACGAATCCGCTGCCTGAGAAGAAGATCGCCGACTTCATGAAAGATAAGGAAAAAATAATCGTGATCGAGGAATTGGAGCCGTTCCTTGAGGACCAGATATTCCGGATCGCGAGACAGCACAATATCAGCGTGCCGATACACGGAAAGCGTTCCGGCGATCTTCCGACGGCGTTCGAATACACTCCGGACACCATACTGTCGCTGCGCGGCATCGCAAAGGTCGCCGATAAGAAAGAACCGCTGGCGAGGCCCGCCATAGAACTGCCGGCGCGTCCGCCGACCCTTTGCGCCGGATGCCCGCACCGCGGGATATTCCATGCCGTGCGGAAAGCGGTCGGACGGAAGGAGGTCATTTACAGTTCGGACATCGGCTGCTACTCGCTCGGCGCCATGCCGCCGTTCATGATGGCCGACATGATATTATGCATGGGAGGCGGGATCGGCGCCGCCGGCGGATTCTCCGAAGTTGCGGACGGTCAGGAAGTGATCGCATTCTCCGGCGATTCGACGTTCTTCCACAGCGGCATAACGCCGCTGGTATCGGCATTGTTCAACGGCCACAAGTTCACCGCCGTCGTATTGGACAACCGCGCCACGGCGATGACCGGCCACCAGCCGCATCCGGGCACCGGAAGGCAGTACGGCGGCCGCACGACGGAAGCGCTGGACATCGAGACGGTGGTGAAGGGGTTAGGCGTAAAATTCGCCGAAACGGTGGACCCGTATGATATCAAGGCGACCACCGACACCATAGCGAGGGAGGACTTTCGAATTTGGACTTTGGACTTTGTACTTTGGACTTTGGAATTTTGACTTTGGAATTTTGGATTTTGGCCTTTGGACTTTGTGCTTTGGACTTGGGGCTTTGGAATTTGGACTTAGGACTTTGGACTTTGGACTTTGGACTTTGGACTTTGGACATTGGACTTTGGACTTTGGACTTTGGACTTTGGACTTTGGACTTTGGACTTTG
>JAIRTZ010000093.1 GCA_031254685.1 Methanomassiliicoccaceae archaeon | reverse complement strand
CAGGTCCGGGATGGTTATCACCGGTTCGATCTTCAGCAATGTGCGCACGGGCGTCTCCTTGTCCGCGCCTGTGCCGTTGCCAAGCCGGCCGTGGCCGTTGTCGCCCCATGCCCATACCGTTCCGTCATGCTTGAGGGCCAGTGTGTGAGTGCTGCCGGCGGAGACCGCCGCCACGCCTGTCAGATAGTCAACGCCGCCGACGCCCAGCACCTGCACGGGCGCTGGAGAGTTCGTGTTCGTGTCGTTACCCAGCTGCCCGTCGTTGTTCCAGCCCCATGTCCATACCGTCCCGTCGCCCAGGACGGCGGCCGAATGGCCGTTGCCCGCCGATATGGCCGTCACGCCTGTGAGGCCCGGCACCTGTATCGGTATCTCGCTGTCGGTATGCGTACCGTCGCCCAGCTGGCCGGAACTGTTCGAACCCCATGCCCACGCCGTTCCGTCGGCGATGGCGAGCGAATGGGCGGCGCCGGCCGATATCGCCGTCACGCCTTCAAGGTCGACCACCTGTACGGGTATCTCGCTATCAGTAAGTGTACCGTCGCCCAGCTGGCCTTGGCCGTTGTAGCCCCACGCCCACACCGTTCCGTCAGCTTTCAGAGCAAGCGAGTGATCGGAGTCCGCGGATATCGCCTTCACGCCTGTGAGGCCGGATACCTGTACCGGGACCTCAGCGTCCGCAGTTGTGCCGTCGCCCAGCTGTCCGTAAATGTTGTAACCCCATGCCCACACCGTTCCGTCGGCTTTCAGAGCAAGCGAATGTAAATAGCCCGCCGATATGGCGGTCACTCCGCTGATCGATACCTGCACCGGCACGTAGCTTCCGGCGCCGGTGCCGTCGCCCAGCTGTCCGTAAGTGTTGGAACCCCATGCCCACACCGTTCCGTCGGTCTTCAGGGCGAGTGAATGTTCGGAGCCCGCCGATACCGCCGTCACGCCCGTCAGTCCGGACACCTGCTCAGGCGTGTTCTTGTGCGCGGTGCTGCCGTCGCCCAGCTGACCGTCGCCGTTGTAACCCCATGCCCATACGGTCCCGTTGCCCTTCAGGGCGAGCGAATGCATATTGCCGGCGGCGATCATCGGATTTATGCTTTCTGCCCCGATCACTTCGTCATCTCTTTCATCGTCGGTGTCCGCTGCGGTAAGGACGGTGACGAACGCCGTGACGACAAATAAGGCCGTGACCATTGCGGAGAGGGCTTTCCCTTTTCTTCCCCTCTCCTCCCCTCTCGTTATTCTGTGTTCCATATGAGCACCTTGAGATCGTTATCGGAATTTTCGCAGCCTCTGCTGTGTTCCCCGCATACAGTATCGCACGCGGATTTAATATGATAGTGGCTACGTAAGAGGGAAAAAGTGCCGTTAACGCGAAAAATATTCATTCGGAACGCAGACCGCGGTAATTTTCGGCAGCTGGCACAGACCTTCCGCGGACCCTTTCCAAAAGCTTATTATGGGGTCGCGTATTCGCCCAGACGATGCAGATCAGATGGCACGGACATTCATGTTTTGAGTTCACGGATTCGGTGACCGTGGTCACGGACCCGCACGACGGCAAGTCGCTCGGCATCAGCCCTCCGTCCGCCTCCGCGGACGTCGTCCTTATAAGTCACGATCATTTCGATCACAACTCGTTCAAAACGATAAGGGGCTCGCACAAGGTTGTCTTCGCGTACGTCGGGGAGTTCGACTTCAACGGATTCAAGTTCCTCGGACTTGAGACGGACCACGACGACGTCGGCGGTGCGAAGCGCGGAAAGAACGTCATGTACACAATGGTATTGGACGATATCTCGATATGCCACTGCGGCGACCTCGGCAACATGCCGGGCGACGATGTCATCGAAAGGATCGCCGGCATCGACATACTGATGGTCCCGGTGGGCGGCGTATACACGATGGACATCCCCAATCTCATCAGATTCATCGAAAGGGTGGGGCCGCGCGTCATCGTCCCGATGCATTACCGCGTCGGAGGTCTGTCCATACCGATAAACGCGGTCGACCCGTTCCTCAGATCATTCGATCTCGATGCGGAGCACGTAGGGAACGAGATCGACCTCTCGGCGGATGAATTGCCTAACGAGACGACCATCTGGGTATTCTCGCGCTGATCAGAACAGAAAGAGCGCGTCCTCGAGCTTTCCCATCTCTATCGGCGTTGTGATGTCCCCGACGACGGCACCTTTGCTGTTCGCCAGCAGACACGGACCGAGAAGTCCGGAGCCGTGGTTGAGCGTTGTCCTCTTTGCCTCGGCGTTGAGGACCGACGCGATCAGTTCAAGCTCGGCGTCGGATGTCTTCGGATGGCATATGACGCCTTTGTTCGTCGCCTTGCATGCCGAACCCACGGTATCGAGGCCGGCGATATACGACCTGACGCATTTCATGCCGAGCGCCTTCTCCAGCATCTCGAAATTCCTGTCGTCCATCTTCGGGTTCACGATGGCGCCGTGATCGTTCATCAGAATATTGTTGCCGGCAGCGTTGTACCTGCTGTGCAGCACGAAAACAGATATTTTCTTCGATATCAGCTCTATTTCCGCCTCCTCCGCCAATCCGGACACCACGGCGCATGCGGAGTTCATCGCGACAAGCGAACCGACGACGAACGATCCCGCTACGGTTGTTAAAATTGAAGATACGCCGAGCGCCTCCTCCACGTCCCTGACGTAATCTTCGGAGGCGTCCGGCGATATTATCGCTAAATTCTCGTTCGCCGCAGAGTAAACTCCGATGTTCGGGTTGCCGCCGTAACGCACGAGCTTTAACATTTCGTTCACTTACTCTTTTTGTTCTTCTTTCTTGGCCGGGGCCTCGGCCTCGGGCAGTGAAACTTCAACGAGGCCGTCGTCGAACTTCACCGCTCTCACGGTGATCCTGGACGGCGGGTTCTGTATGCCGCGCTCCCAGATCCTCTCATTGAGCTCGGTGTCTATCCATACTTTGTCCTCGGAGACCTTCATGTGCCTCATTATGTTCTCGCGGATCTCCTTGATGGCGCGCTTCGCCCTCTTGGTCCTGGGGGCCATCTTGGTCGCTCTCAGCGGAATGTTAATGATCCTCTCGTCTTCGTCCATGCGAATCACTCCTTAAGCCTGCTCATGCGCCACGACCTTCTCTTGGGGTGGCGGAGGAAGTTCCTGTTCGTTCTCATCATTACCCATGCGGGTACCCTGCGGTTCTGGTTCGTGGCCTTGTTAAGCCTTCCTTTCATTGCCGGTGGTTTGTTAACTGTCATAATAATCATCTCCTTTCTATGGTGATCTCCCTGCGCTGCGGGGTGACCCTCATAAGGATGTCCCTAAGCATGGCATCCGATACCATACCTGCGAGCCTGCCGGACTGTGCCAGTTGTATCAACTGCATCTCCACCATGTTGGCCAC
>JAIRTZ010000063.1 GCA_031254685.1 Methanomassiliicoccaceae archaeon | reverse complement strand
GGCGGTCGTTGAATATCGAGATCTTGCCGTCCACAGCGGCGACGTCGCCGGGGTCCCTTGCGCCGTGCATGGCGTACGCGATGTTCATGCCGACCGGCGAGACCCACGACGCGGGCACTATCTTCAGTATCCCGTCCACCGCGGCGTCCATGCCGTCGGTTATGTCGCCGCCCCCGTACGCCGGTCTGATGTTGACCGCCGAGTTGACGATCTTGTTCCCCTTTCCGACGGCGTACATCGAGCCGATCGAGCGCTGTATCATCTCGCGCGCGCCGATTATCGAATTGATCATGTCGGTGCCTTTTGCCAGACCGGCGGTTATGTACGCGGACAATGTGCATCCGCCCCCGTGCCCCGCCTTCTCCAGCCTCGGATATTCGAACCGTTTGAACTCCGCCGCGTGATATAACGTGTCGACCACCATCGCAGATTCGATATGGCCCCCTTTCAGATACACGGACGTCCCGCTCTTTCCCATGATCTCGCACGCCCGCATCGCATCGTCCTCATTCCTGATCGCGATGCCGGAGATCGCCTCCGCCTCATGTTTGTTCGGGGTGATGAGATCGCATGTGGGCATGAGCTCCTTCTTTATCGAGCTCACGAGATCGTCCGCCGCCAGGCTGTCGCCGACGCCGGCGACGAGCACCGGATCGACCACTATCGGCACGGCGAGGTCCGAAAGGGAATCGACCACGACGGCGACGATATCGGAACTGTATAACATCCCCGTCTTCACGGCGCGGACGTCCGAATCGGAAAGGACGGCCCTGAGCTGCGCCTCGACCATGTCGCACGGGACGGGCATTATCGAAAGTACGGACGAAGTGTTCTGCGCGGTCACCGCGGTAACGACGGTGTGGGTGTGCACGCCGAGCGAGGCCATCGCCTTTATGTCCGCCTGAATGCCGGCGCCGCCGATAGAATCCGAGCCCGCGATGGAAAGAGCACACCTCATGACCCAGTATATGACGAAGGGATAGATAGCATCATCGTTCGTATCCCGCGGATATGTGCGAAGGATGCGCACAGATATATATGGAGTCCACTTTAGTGAGGCTGATGAAGGTCAGCAGCGTTCATTTCAATTTAGGCGGAAAGACGCCGTACAAGGACCTGGCGCCGGTGTTCCCGGACATACTGAAGATGTTCCTCATGGAGACGGGCCAGATGCCCGATGACGAAGAGATATTGCTGATGTTCATAGAACTGAATATGACCGATCTCGAGAGGAACATAAAACCGGAAGGCTACAACAGGAAAGGCCGCATGAAGATGGTATTCCCGATGGACAGGAAGGAATTTTACATAAGGGCCACCGGGAAGGGCGTCGACGTGGCGAGGGTCGGCGAGAGGATAAGCGAGATGCTGTCCGCGTCGGGCGTTCAGTACAAGACGGTGAACAACGACCTCCCCGAACTGTGACCGTTTCCCTCCGTTATATTGCGCTTAGGACAGAAAATTTGATAACGGATAAGAAATATAAGTCGCCCAGATTATCAAGGCGATGAAAATGAGCAATGAAAAAGCGAGAAAAGTGATCATCATCGGTGCGGCCGGACGTGACTTCCATAACTTCAACACATTCTTCAGAGACAACCCGCGGTACAACGTTGTGGCGTTCACCGCCGCGCAGATACCGGACATAGCCGGAAGGAAATACCCCGCGCAGCTGGCCGGCTCACTGTATCCCGACGGTATACCGATCTACGTACAGGATGAGCTTGAGGCGCTGATCAAAAAGTTCGACGCCGACGAGTGCGTATTCTCGTACAGCGACGTTCCCTACGCGGAAGTGATGAGAGTGGGCGCAAGGGTCAACGCCGCCGGTGCGGATTTTTCCATGCTCGGCCACAAGAACACCGCGCTCAAGAGCACTAAACCCGTGATAGCGGTATGCGCCGTGAGGACGGGCTGCGGTAAGAGCCAGACAAGCCGCAGGATCATCGAGGTGCTGATGAAGAAAGGTCTGAAGGTCATCGCGGTGCGCCACCCGATGCCGTACGGCGACCTCGTTGCCCAGAAGGTGCAGCGTTTCGCGACGATAGACGACCTTGCGAAGCATAAGTGCACAATTGAGGAGATGGAAGAGTACGAACCGCACGTCGTCCGCGGTAACGTGATATACGCGGGAGTGGACTACGAGGCGATCCTCAGGGCCGCGGAGAAGGACCCGGACGGATGCGACGTCGTCATATGGGACGGCGGGAATAACGACTTTTCGTTCTACAAACCCGATCTTATGATCACAGTGGTCGATCCGCACCGCCCCGGGCACGAGCTCTCGTACTATCCCGGAGAGGTGGCGCTGCGTCTCGCTGACGTTGTCGTGATAAACAAGATAGACAGCGCCGACTTCGATAACATTCAGACCGTGCGCAGGAACATTGAGAAGGTGAATAAAAAAGCGACAGTCGTCGACGCGGCGTCAACGCTCAGCGTGACGAGACCGGAACTGATCAAAGGGAAGCGCGTGCTCGTCGTCGAGGACGGCCCCACGCTGACGCACGGCGAGATGAAGATAGGCGCAGGCGTCGTTGCGGCGCACAGGTTCGGGGCCGCCGAGATGGTGGACCCGAGGAGCGCGGCGGTCGGAAAGCTCGCGGAGACGTTCAAAACATATCCGAACATCGGAAAACTGCTGCCTGCGATGGGCTACGGCGAGCAGCAGATGAAGGACCTCGCGAAGACGATAGACAAGGTGGACTGCGATTCCGTCGTCATCGCGACGCCGATTGACCTTGAGCGTGTCATAAAGATAACCAAACCGTGCACCCGTGTCGAGTACGAACTGCAGGAGATCGGAAGGCCGAACCTCGAGGACGTACTGGACGATTTCGTGAAGAAGATCAAGAAGAAGTGAATATGTCCGTGCTGACGATCAGACCTTTCGCCGATGACGATGTCGATTACATGACATGGAGGCAGGCCGAGATATTCGAGGAAGAATCGGGATTCAGGTCCGAAGGGTGGAGATCGTACATCTCGGGCGAGGTGCGCGAGTTCGTGGAACGGTACGACAAGGACGTCGATTGCGCGTTCATACTCGAATCGGACGGTATCAGGGCCGGATGCATGGCCGTCACCCATCGCGATAACCGTACCGCGCAGCTGCGGTTCCTTTTTGTGGAGCCGGAGCTGCGCCGGACGGGCATCGGGGAGAAACTGTTCGTTATGGCGATAGACTTCTGCAGATCGAAGGGATACGAGCATACGTATCTTTGGACGGTGGCCCATCTGAAGACCGCAAGGCGCCTTTACGTGAGAAAAGGATTCAAAATAACGGAGACGTGCGAGAACAACGAATGGGGCGTGCCGGTCACGGAAGAGCGGTGGGACCTGGACCTGACCGATAAACATTGATCCTTTGACGTCTCCGGAGCATATTTTTTCTTCATTGTTTTAATTTAGGGTACATTTGTCTGAAAATAGACACGTGTGTACATACTCTTCCAAAGAGATTACACCGCAACACATCAAAAACATTGTGTCCCCCACGTAACAATACATTTATTATGCACCTTTCAATCGCACAAAAATCATAAGGGGAAATGACCGGATGAAGAAGGTAGGCATAATCGGAGGTACCGGGTACACGGGCGGGGAATTGGCGCGCATATTGTGCGTGCATCCCGACATCGAGATCAAAGCGATGACGTCCCGTCAGAACGCCGGGAAGAAGGTATCTGACGTACAAACGTATCTGAAAGGTTATCTCGACATCGAATACACCGAGAACATATCGAACGCGAAGGACCTCGACCTCGTTTTCGTGGCGACGCCGCACGGCGTCGCGATGAAGGAGACGCCCGCGCTCGTCGCATCGGGCACCAAGGTGATAGACATGTCCGGCGATTATCGTCTGCTCGATCCGGCGCAGTACAAGAAGTGGTACGGCCACGATCATACGGACACGGAGAATCTCAAAGATTCGGTGTACGGCCTTCCGGAGTTCTTCCGCCCGCAGATAAAGAAAGCGAACGTCGTCGCGAACCCCGGCTGCTATCCGACGGCGACGATACTCGCCGTCGCACCGCTGCTCATCTCAAAAGCGGTGAGCACGGACATCATCGTTGACGCCAAGAGCGGAACGTCGGGCGCCGGGATGGTCCCGTCGCCGCGCACACACCATCCGTTCTGCGGCGAGACGATAATACCGTACAGCGTGGGAACGCACCGCCACACGCCGGAGATGGAGTTCGTGCTCGGCACGGTATCAAAGAGCGAAACAAAGATACTGTTCACGCCGCACCTGCTGCCAGTGATCCGCGGGATACTTTCGACGTGCTATCTTACCCTGATCAAAGATATGACGAACGATGAGATCGCAAAGATCTACGAAAAGCAATACAAGAACGAACCGTTCGTGCAGTTCACCGACGAACCGTCGATACGCGCCGTCGTATGTTCGAACCACGCACAGGTCAACGCCAAAGTATTCGGAAACAAGGTCGTGGCGTTCGGGGCGATAGACAATCTTGTGAAAGGAGCGTCGGGACAGGCGGTGCAGTGCGCGAATTTGATGTTAGGATTGAAGGAGACCGCCGGTCTCATGACGCCGGGAATGGGGGTATGAGAGAATGGAAATAATAGACGGCGGCGTCACATCGCCGCGGGGATTCAAAGCGGCGGGCGTCCACAGCGGGGTCAAATACCGTTCTCTGGACCTCGGGATGTTATATTCGGAGGTCCCGGCGCGCGCATTCGTCGGATATACCAGCAATAAAGTGAAATCGGCGCCGGTGCAGGTGATGATGTCCGAGAATTCGCCGTTCCTTCAGGCGATCGTGATAAACAGCGGCAACGCCAACGCGCTCACCGGCCGCCGCGGGATAGAGGATGCGATAACGATGAAGAAGGTCGCCGCCTCCGAATTGAAGTTGGACCCGAAGACCGTCGGCGTGATGTCGACGGGACTGATAGGGCGGTTCATGGACATGCACAAGGTGAAGTACGGAATTAGCAAAGCGGCCCGCGAGCTCACGTCGGGACGCGAAGCGGACGCCTTCCTCGCGGAGGCGGTCATGACAACAGATACGATAAAGAAGGAGGTCGCGGTCCGCATCCGTCTGACCGACGGAACGCTGGCAACGATCGCCGCGCTGTCGAAAGGCAGCGGAATGATCGCGCCGCACATGAAGGTGCTTCACGGGACGACGTTATGCATGGTGACCACCGATGCGGTGCTGTCAGAGAAATTCGCGAAGACATGGGGCGAGATACTGGATGATTCGATGAACATGGTCACGATAGACGGCGATCAGTCGACGAACGACACGTGCGCACTGCTCGCGAACGGAAAGGCCGGCGGCAAGTGCGCCGATGACGATCCGATATTCATACAGGCGCTCCAGAAAGTGATGACGGACATCGCCCGCAAGATAGCGATAGACGGCGAGGGCGCCACGAAGCTTATCGAGGTGCAGGTCCAGGGCGCCGAGACGAAGGAACAGGCGCGCTCCGCGGCCATGACGATACTGAACTCGCCGCTTGTGAAATCGGCGATCTTCGGATCGGACCCCAACTACGGGCGCATAATGATGGCGCTGGGGAACAGCGACTGTAAATTCAGGATAGAGGACGTCCGTCTCACGATAAAGGGAGGGGACATGGAAGTCCCGATACTCGATTCCGGCGCGCCGGTATTCCAGGAGGAACGTTCCGTTGAGGTCGTCCGTATGGCGATGGACAACAAAGAAGTGACAATAATCGTCGATCTCGGGGCCGGCAGCGCATCGGCCGTGGGATGGGGATGCGACCTTACGTACGATTATGTGCGCGTGAATGCGGAATACGCGTCGTAAGGTGATGTCAATGTCAATATACCTGATGAAGTTCGGAGGCAACGCGATACGCGGCAAGAGCGATCTCGATCGTCTCGCATCCGAGATATCGCAGCTGATCGCGGACGGCGCGAAGATAATACTCGTGCACGGCGGAGGTCCCGAGATAACGGCGGAGATAGAGAAGCGCGGGATGACAACGAAAAAGGCAGGCGGGTTCCGCATCACCGACGACGGCGTCCTGAAAGTGGCGGACGAGGTCCTCAAAGGATTGAACGACGACGTTATCGATTCGCTGAAGAAGGCGGGCGTCACGGCAAAGGGGATGCCGGGCTACGAGGGCAATGTGATCACGTGTGTGAAAAAGGACCCGATCACGGTGAAGGAGAACAACGAGACGATAACCGTGGACCTCGGCCTCGTGGGAGAGGTGGACCGCGTAAAAGTGAACTATCTGAAAGATCTGCTCTCGAAGGGCGTCATGCCCGTGATATATCCCATATGCGCAACGGCGGACGGCGCCAAGATGAACGTCAACGCGGATACGGTCGCATCGGGCATAGCCGCCGCCGTCGGATGCAAGGAGATGATATTCATCACCGACGTTCCCGGAATACTGCTTGACGTGAAGGACCCGAACTCCAAGGTCGACAAAGCATCGCTGAAGGAGATCGACGATATGATCGCGTCCGGGGTCATCTCCGGCGGGATGATACCGAAAGTGGAGGCATGCCAGAAGGCGCTGCTGGAAGGGGTCG
>JAIRTZ010000122.1 GCA_031254685.1 Methanomassiliicoccaceae archaeon | reverse complement strand
CGAGTCCAGATGCCTGAACGCTATCCTCTGCGCCCCGTAACGGTACCTGATGTATGACGTCCCTTTATCGACATGCACCATGCCCATCTGACCGATCTCCTGCCATTGCAGCGTATCGTCATCGAACACGTGCACCGGATCGTCGAGAATCACAACATCCGCACCGTCCTTCCGTAAGAGCGTCATGTTCACCCCGTCATCGGATATCAGAAGGTCGGCGTCCGCGCCCATTGACGATAATACGGACATTAACAGTTCTTCGGTCACCGGGGAGCAGGCGACGGTGAATCTCCTTTCGCCGGTCAGTCTTGTCTCCGCGGACCTCATTGCCCTTAAGATCCTGTTTCCCCCGTCGGTGAGGACGGAGCCCCTTGGCGACGTCGTCAGAAGAGGTTCGCCCGCGGTCGCCTCGATCTCTTTGATGTGCCTGTACGCGACGGGAGCGGATATATTGAGCATCCTGGCGGCCGCATTTATACTGCCGGCCTCGTGCACCGCGTTCAGTACCTCCAGCTGCCTCTTCGTTATCGTTCTCCCGCGTGATGCGGCCGCTGCGGATATCTCGATCACGTTACGTCATCGCCTGTTACGTATTAATCTGCGCAAGGTCACTGTATCTCATCATTTTCCACCGACTCTGATGTTCATTGAATTCTGAAAGGATCTCAATGGCAGGGAAAATCCTGAAATAATACGTAGAATGAAAAATATAAAAATAAAGATGAAAAAGATGAAATTAAAGATAAAACAACGATGAAAAAAGATGAAAAGATAATAAAAAGATAAAAAAGATAAAAAAGATAAAAAATAAAGATAAAACTTAAATAATAGTTTAACAAAATGAATGACGTTGCTTATTCGCTTGAGTCGTGACCTCTGCAGGTCGTGGAATTGAAAATGTATGCCCGAGTCAGCAGGCACGCACGGAACGTATATAATGCGCAATGCGGGTGACGTCCGCATATGGAACCTGTCGGCAGATTGTCTGAGAACGTGGTCGTGATAGGATTGGGAAGCCCGATCATGACGGATGACGCGATCGGTCTGAGGGTCGCCGAGATCGTTGGGTCCATGGCGTTACCGAACGTCGACACGATGCAGGAGGCCATCGGGGGATTGGATATCATCCCGCTGATCATGGGGTACAGGAACGCGGTCATCGTTGACGCGATAAAGACGAACGCGGTCGACCCGGGAACGATAATAATTTTCGATCCCGAGGATTTCGAGCCTACGGTCGTGAACGCGTCGGCTCACGAGATGAACCTTGCGACGGCCATCCGTATCGGCCGCCAGTATGATCCCGAGGGTATGCCCGATACGATACGTTTCGTTGCCGTTGAGGTCTCGGACATCATGACCGTCGGCGAGACGATGACCCCCGAGGTCGAGGCCGCCCTGCCGGAGGCCGTGGATACCGTTATGAAGCTTATTGACGAACTTCAGAGGTCTACCTGATCTATCGTCAGGCCCGACATCTCCTTTGTCCTCTTTCCGTACACCGCTATGTTAAGCTTCTTCGCGTCGATGACGTCACGCGCCACGCGCATCACGTCCTCCTCGGTGACGTTGTCCAGTTCGTCAAGATCGTCGGTGAACGGCACCGCCTTCCCGGTGACCATGAACGACATCGCCATCCTGTGAAGCCTGCTGCGGGTGGACTCCATCCGTCTGACGGTGGCGCCCTTCAGCAGATTCCTAGCCCTGTCGAGTTCCCCTTTCACCAATCCCTCGCCGCGTATCTCGCGGAGAACGTCCGCGGCGCTGTTTATCGCCGTCATAACGTTCTCCTCGGTGGACGACATGTACGTGACCATCGAGCCGGCGTCCGAATTCTGGTCTATCGTTGTGAACACAGAGTACACTAACGCCTGCTCCTCCCTTATCCTCTGGAAGAGCCTGGAGCTCATGCCGGCGCCGAGTATCGCCGTGAGCATCCTCAGCGCCGACCTGTCCGGATGGTCCGCCGGGTACGCGTGGAATCCCATTCCCGTGTACGTGTGATCACCTTTCCGAGGATAGAACCTGTACGCCGATCCCGTCCTTTCGGGAGGTTTTCTCATCACCTTCATTCCGGCGCTTGCCGGATCGAAATTCTTCTCGGCCCATCTCATCACATCCTTCGGTGTGACCGAGCCGCATGCTATCACCGCGAGGTTCGGATTCCTGTAACGTTCGTCAAAATATTCCCTCAGGTCCGCGGAACGCAGCGCCGAGACGATATCCGCTTCCCCGGCCTCGCCGTTCGAAAGTTCGTGACCCTTCCATAATGTTTCCGCAAACAGTTTATGAATGTACGATTCGGGGTCGTTCTCCCACATGCTGATCTCCTGCAGGACGATCTTCTTCTCCATCTCGACGTCCTTCTCGGATATCAGCGGGCTGACGCAGATGTCCGCGACAAGGTCCTTCGCGACCTTCGCCGTATCCTTCAGCGTTATCCCGTAGTACGCGGTCACCTCCTTTGACGTGAACGCGTTCATCTCCCCGCCCGCGCTCTCCATTTCTTTCGCGATCTGCAATGACGTGCGGTTCTTCGTTCCTCTGAATAATACGTGCTCCAGAAGATGCGAGATCCCGCCTATCCTCTTGGACTCGTCCCTCGACCCCGTTCCCACGGCGACGAGGAATCCCGTGCTTATCGCTTCAGTCCTTTCCGTAACGACGGGTATCCCCGCGCCTGTAAATTCCAACGAGACTTTGTTCACACCGGTGTAACGTTCGATTAATTAAAAGTAATTGTTGCATATACCCTGAATGTATGACCAGATTCGCCGTGCACAGGTACAGGGACGTAAAGTGGGATGATCCGATCGCGATAGTCGGTTTCCCGAGCATCGGGCTCGCGGGGAGCATCGCCGCTAACTTTTTGGCGAGATCGCTTGAACTCGAGGTCATCGCCGGCATAGCGTCCCCTGATTTCCCTCCGTACGCGGTAGTTCAGAACGGCGTCCCGCTGCCGCCGATAAGATTCTATGCGGGCGGGCGCAACTGCGACGATACCGGAGTGAGATGCGACAGCGTCATCGTTGTCACGTCGGAGTTCATGCCCAAGATAGAGCAGCATCATCCGCTGGCCGTCGCCCTCTTGGAGTGGTTCAAGGAAAATAACGTGAGGACGGTGATATGCCTGGAGGGCGTACCTTTCTTCGATCCCGAGAAGGGGATATTCGGGGTCGGGTCCACACAGGCCGCCAACGACATCATGGATAAGTATTCCGTAGAGAAGCTGGAGGACAGCATTGTCCGGGGAACATCCGGCGTGATGCTGTACGAAGGCGTGATGAGGAACATGGACGTCCTCGCGGTACTCGTGCCCGCGAGGGCGGACATGCCCGATCCGCGAAGCGCCGCAAAACTTATGGAACCGCTGGCGAGGATGCTCCCTGAGCTCAAGATCGATACGGAGCCGTTGTACAAGGAGGCCGAGGAGCTGGAGAAGCGCATGGAATCGCACTCGGCGGCGGGCGGCAACAAGGACTCCTTTTACGGATGAGGACGGTATCGAATGCCTCATTCGTTAATAATTTTCCAAAGATATACAAAAAACCAATAATAATTTATATATTATTAGCGTTTTTTTGTATATGTTCTCAAAAAAAGAGATGCTCATGCTCCAGAATATGAGCCACGGCGGTCCGCCGCAGATTGAAGAATGTCATTGAGGCCGCTCGGCCCGGACGAAAGCAAATGTTATATCCGTGACCGCGATGGCGACTGTATGTATCTGGTGCCCGCAGAGTTCTTCACCGCGGCCGCGTCGGCATCCAGCGCGGTGTCCGATCTCAACGCGTTCGATAAAGCCCTGATCAAAATGAGGATAGGCGAGCAGAACCTCGTCGCCGTCTCGTCAGTGATACCGATAGGCGCGAAAGAGGTCGATTTTTCCGAGATCCCGATGGGCGCCGTGACGCACTGCGTCCTCTCCGAGATACGCGGAACGGAGAATGAGACGATCTCCGCCGGGATCGCCTACGCGTTCCGGAAGGACGGGAAGGGCGGATATGTGGCGGAAGGGCATGTGCGGAACTCCGGGGCCTCGCTCATAGAGGCGCTGGAACGGAAGATGAACGAGATAGCGGAATGCCGTAACGTTCAGTTGAACACAATAAAATATGTCACCGCATCGATGACGGTACCGAAAGAGAATTACGGGGCGTGCGTCGCCGCTTTGGTGTTCACGGGATATGAGTGACATGTTCGGCATCGTCGTCTGCCCGTCGTGCGACCGTAAGCGCATCGCCGACCTGAAGGACGAGACGTCATCGTGCCCGTACTGCAGCGCAACGCACCGTATCGTCGGATCGCAGGTGCTTTACAGCAATGTTTCCCAAGACGTCGTCAGGAAGACGTTCAAGAACATGGACTCGGCGAAATACCTGGGGCCGGAGGCCAGAGTGAAGGACCCCGACCCCATGTCGTCGCTGATGTACCAGTACGAGCGCGCCGGCGATACGCGGAACAAGTACAGGGTGCTTGCTTACGGACTTACCAAGATGAGGGGAAGCTTCAACGAGGACGATATCAACGAATTATTTCCCGGCAAGGGAGAGAAGATGATAAGGATGATGATCGACGGAGAGCTTATCATCGAATCCCCGGACGGAAAGTACGTGGCGCTGTGATCCTTTCTCCCGCGTCATAATAATTCTTCACGGACCCGCCGCGCTCATCAGATCATTGGCCTCTCTAAGGCAGCCGGCCACATCCGCACCCAAATCCGTTATCTCGTACCACTGTATCGTATGCCCGGTCTTTTCCGACCACGTCCTTACCAAACCTGCCCTGACCAGGGTGCCTGCCACATCCACCGATTGATAATAGTTGGACACGACCTCTGTGAGATGCCTCTCCTTCACTTTTTTATGCGCATTGATAAAAAGAAGCATGCCTGCCACGTTCTTTTTCGAAAATATGCATTCGAAGCCGTTATCGATCAGGATCGTGCCACTTTCTATAATTTCTTTTTCTATGTTCACTGTTAACTATATGTTCATTAATGTATATATTTATATCTGTGAACATAATGTCACGTATCATACCGGGAATGGAGAGTGTCCCTCAGAACACGAAATAAAGATGGACCTCCGATCAGGACGGCGTTGAGTAAAATATAAAGAAAGAATGATCCGGGGCGAAGTGACTTAACGATCCGGAAAGTTTTGAAAAAGAAGTCTCGGAAATCTCAGCGGTATGAAAAAAATATACGGACGATCCCGAGAGGGCGGACAGACGCTATAGAATGACTCTCAAGAAGATAAAAAACAACCATTTTTCAGCAGAATAAAACAAATCGGCGGTGCACATATGAACAGATCGACCGGAGAGTTAAGAGAGAAGGCAAGAAAAGACAACAATACGAAAGACGCCGCGGTGATCACCGAACCGATCAATGATACCGAGCTGTACGAACGGGCCTCTACGATCATTAAGGAACAAAGGTGCCGTGCAGGATCATTTGCGAACCGTGAGATCACGCTCATGTTCTGGAAATTGGGCCGATTGATCAATTCGGCAGTATTGGGGAATGAACGCGCAGAATACGGTAAAAGGATCGTGTCGGCACTGTCCGCACAATTATCTGCGGACTACGGGAACGGATTTTCAAAACAAGATCTGTATCGGATGATGCTTTTTGCGGAACAATTTACTGATAATAAGATTGTCTCGGAGCCGGCGAGAAAATTAAGTTGGTCGCACTTCGGTGAATTGTTCTCATCCCAAAGGTCTGCTGAAGCGGATCGACCACTTCTTAGAATATGAGGATGACGAGGAGGAATGAGGCATCTGAGGAACTACATACATCTGACTTTGGCGAACTCGGTGAAAGATCCGGAGTTCGACGGGATGAAAGAAAGATTATTCAGATCCGTCGAAGAAAGATTCGACCCCTCATTCAGCGATGAGACGGTTGACGACTACGTTTTCTACATAAAGGACGAAAGGCGGCTGGTACGCTATGACCGGGGGATCAAATGCTGGTACCTCATCGCTGACGATAAGCTCATCATGAACAGATATGATTCGGACAGTGACATTTTCATATGCCCCGAGGGGCATGTGAAAAAATGGCATTCTGATCATTGTTATCCGAACAGGGAATGTGTGCTGAAAGAATACGAACGGATCTCGGAAGGGATACGCTGCGCGGCGAAGGACCAGGAGTGCGGCACCAGAGTGCTCTCATTCCCGAAAAAGAAACGGTACGGACGCATCAGCTTGAAGGACTACTGCGCCGGTCTTGATGAATGGGGTAAAAATAATTTCTGGGTCATGAAATTCTCCGAAGATCATATCAGATACATCTGTAAAGAGCCCACGACGGAACCTTTGACCCTGAGAGAGTATTTCCGCCTCTGCCGTCTGTATTATCTGACGGACACCAGCATATCCGCGGCGATACCTGACGATCCGAAGGAAGCATATCTGAGATTTTCCGACGGCAGGACCGATAACATGGAGGATGTGGACCAGGACGACCCCCGGGACCTGTACGATTGGGCGTACAGAAAAGGCAAGTGGGCATGCAGATATATGGGAGGGCACCCCTTCGAGATACGTGCCAGGACCTATCTGAATCCTTATTTCACTGACGGTACAAGCGGCCACTATGAGTTGCGTGAATTCATCTGGAACTACGACAGTGCCGTTGAACTGTGCAAAGAACCGAATGTTATGCTGAGTGGCAGAAAATATATCGCAGACGCCATAAGACAGAAGGGAAATATGCGTGTGAGCCCTCACCTCGGCCGCCCTCACGGCTACCCGAATAAGGAATACATTCAGCCTGTGCATTATCCGGAACTCACAAGGAAGCAGAAACTCAAGATAGTATGGGATGAGCTTGTCGAAGCGCGGATCAAAACACCGCTATCCTTCGAAGAAAAGAGGTTCGGTGAAGAATAGTGGCCAAAAAAACGTACATTGATAGGATATACTGTTTTTCTCCGAACATGGACACGATCAATATTAGAAAAAAATCTTATAACGTTCTCCGAGCAGGCGCAGAAGGATGCGAAGCTCCTTGTCAGCGATAAGCGGTACGGCAGAGCGAAAGAACTGCTCGAAATGCCGGAATATGACCCTTTCGGGTCTGAGGCCGCGGAAGATCACTTCGGTATGTCCTTTCTGGTCTTGCCTTCCATCCTGAGCACATCGCGTATGACGCCGGGCAATTTTTTGTAAACGATGTGATAGAAATACCCGAACGCCACCAGGAACGATAATATCAGGAACGCGTAGACAGCCACGTCCGAGGACGAGGCGAACATCTGCGACACGAGCAACTGATACGCGACGCTTATGATCAGCGCCTGCAGCAGAAATTCGAACGGCCTGCGTCTTGCGATGCCCTCGCCTATCGTCATTCCCGTGGCCGAGTGTATGAGAACGGTCTGCACGGCGATCACCGCGAACAGCGCCCATGACGCCGCGTCCATCCCTTCGAAGACGGCTATCGCCTGCGATGATGCGTAGAACGCGAAACCGAACGAGAACGCGCCGCCGACGCCTATCCCCAATCCGAAACCGTAGAACACAGTGTCGGACTTCCCGTGAAAACGTTTCAGGTTGAGAACCACGAGCTTGGCAAGCTCGAACACCATCGCGAACAGTATCGCAATGATTATCGACGACCAGCTTTCCTGGAAGAACGTGTACCCTACGAAGATCGCGGTCCCCGCGACGAGACCGACCGTGAACAATCCGAAGAACGACGGGTCGCTGAAGAACGGCTGCTCGACAGCCGGATACGTATATTTCCGGAGAACGATGTACATAAGGGCCAGCGCCGCCCCGAGACCCAGCACGGCGGCGATGATCATATTCGTTTCCATGACGACCGTTAAGCGCGGTCCGTTAATAATTGTTTCCCGGACGCATCATCTTATCGAAATAATGGACGATCATGCACGACGATTCGCACCTGCCGCATGATGTGCATCTCTCCCCGTTCACGTTCAGCCCGTCCTTAATCACAATGGCCCTCCGATCGCATCTCTTCGCGCATATCCCGCATGACGAGCATAACTGCGACCTCAGCAGCGCCTTCACCGACCTTTCGAATAAGTACTCGGCGTCCGCGGCGTTCTTCGAAACGACGGATACCTGCCCGCCGGCGAATATCTTCGCCGTTCCCTTCTTCGTTCTCAGCAAAGCGATCCCGAAGTCATCCGAATATTGCACGTCGCCGACCGTGCGCAAAGCGTCCTCAATGCGCGAGAAGTCCCGCGTCATCGGCATCGTTACGATAGCTTCCATCGAGTAACCTCCGGCGGCGCACGGCGACGCTCCTTTGAGCATCTTAATCGACATCCTCTCGGATGCCTTCGGGACCATCTTAACGTTAATGTCCTCGGCGAGCCTGATCATCTTCGGCGGCAATACTTTCCAGCGCCAGAATCCCATGTCTGTGTACTCGGAAGGAAGTCCGCGGTCCTTCGCATATTCTCTCAGATATTTGTCCCATCTTTGGTACATCTTCGGATGCGTCCCCTTCGTCGTCTCCCACTCGCTCGAGAGGCATGATGCGCACAGGTAGCATCCGATGCGTTCCATATCGTTCTCGTACAGACGGTTGTACGGGAGACGCTTCCACCATATGTATCCCCAGACGTCGGACGCGTTCCATTTTCTTATCGGATTGAGTGTGGTCTGATTCGGAACGAACGGATTGTTCGATACCAATCCGATGTTCGATCTCGCGAACGATTCCAGCGCACGGTTCCCTTCGATCGTTATCGTCCCTTTCGGGAACCTCTGCGATATCAGTTCGGTGATCGGACCGAGCTTGCATACTTTGCAGCACCATCTGAAATCCTTCGCCGGCGGTCCGAACGTGTCCACGTTGTCCCAGAACGCGCTGCCGGCGTCCGCCTCGTGCAGTCTGATATTGTTGGCGGATGCGAATTTGCGTACATATTCGACGGTCTCGGGAAATTCGATGCCGGTGTTCACGAATATCAATTCCGCGTCGTTCACGGCCTTCGACGCTATGCCGAAGGCCGCCAGCGAGTCCTTGCCTCCCGAGAACGATACCGTTATCTTCTCGCTCCTTCTCTTGACGTACGCGACCACGTCGTTCACCGCGGACGCTTCTGTCTCTTTCAGATGTTGCGCGTTGGCGCCGACGAACGTTTGACGGTCCGAGTCCGGTGACGTTACGGGACCGGACGGCGCGGTCAGATCGCGTACCTTCACCGCCTTCCCGGCCGTGGCGATCCCTTTGCTGTCCGCCAATGCGATGCCGTGGCCGATCTTCGTTCCCTTTCGGATGATCAGCGGGTCGCCCTCGTCAAATTCGCCTTTGACGTCCGCAATATCCTTGCCGGAGATGTTCTTCCCTTTGAGATGTCCGGATACGCTGCCGAGAGTTACGATATTCTTCGCCGCATCCGATGACAGCAGTTCCGCGCCCGGCTGTTTCAGCTCCAGCAACGACGATCTGCGTCGGATGTCGTATCTTAACGTTGCGATCACGGCGCCGTGCGCTATCACCTCGTCCGTCCTGTCCTCGCCCGGAACTTTATTGAAAAATACCATCTTCCCGTCGATGACCGACGATGTCCCGAAGTTCTTTCGGAAAAGGTCCGATAACAGAGCGTGACCGCCGTCCATGCACGGCCTGATATCTCCGGGGCTGTTGATCTCGAACTCTCTGGGAAGCGAACCGCATACCGAACATTTTACGCCCATTATCAGCGTTCCGCACTTATCGCACCATCCCTTCGCAACCTTTCCGTGCGAGACGTTTATCCGAACCACGGTTTGCGATATTGATTTCAATATTTATGGATTGTTTTAATAGTCTGAAATGAATCACGGGTTCGGGGTGCACATGAGAACCATCAATCCGTCCGCGATGTCACGATACAGTAAGATCGAGGTAAGGGATATCGCGATATCGGTCTTCGTATTATCGATAGCGTTCGCGGTCATGTTCTTCCGGCGCGGCAGCGACCTCGGCTTCCCCGAGCTCATGGGAATATCCGCTGTGATAGTTCTTACGAGCTTCGTCATTCACGAACTTGCGCACAAGTTCGTCGCGCAGCGGTACGGCGCGTGGGCCGAATACCGGATGTTCC
This sequence comes from Methanomassiliicoccaceae archaeon, assembly GCA_031254685.1. Taxonomy (GTDB): domain Archaea; phylum Thermoplasmatota; class Thermoplasmata; order Methanomassiliicoccales; family Methanomethylophilaceae; genus Methanomicula. Next base: position 1,216 of record JAIRTZ010000122.1, on the reverse strand, counting down.
CGTACGGGCTGATAATGGCGCTGATGCTCGCGCTGATCGCCGGGATAATATTCGCGGCCCCCGGGGCTGTGTACATAAGAGGGAACATCGACAGGGCGATGAACGGGAAGATCAGTGCCGCAGGGCCGGCGACGAACATCGTGTTCGGTACGATCGCGGTTGTGCTCGCGACGGTGACCGTCGGATTGCTGTCGTCGGTATTCTGGATAATGGCATCGATAAACGCATTCTTCGCGGTATTCAATATGCTGCCGATAATGCCGTTCGACGGTTCCAAGATATACAAGTGGAACATCGCGGTGTACCTGCTGATGCTTGCGGCCGCGGTGGCGCTGCTTGCGTACGCGTGGTTCAGTTAAGCGGTCACATGTACTCTTTGCACGGATATCTCAGGTTCCTGAGTATCGAGCCTTCCCACTGTTCGATCTTTCCCGGATTGAGTATGTTGTTGGGGTCCATCGCCTTCTTGATCTCTTTGATCGTTGACAACGCGGTCACTCTTTCTTTCTGGAAGTCGGGCGCCTTTGAAATGCCTATCCCGTGCTCTCCGGTGACGCTTCCGCCCAATGCGACCGTCACGTCGAATATCTCGTTGACCGCTTTCTCCCCGCGTCTCCATTCGTCGGCGTCCAGCGGGTTCAGGAGCATCTTGGTGTGCAGGTTCCCGTCGGCGGCGTGGCCGTATGTGGCCACAACTACGCCGTACTTATCGGCTATCCTCTGGTACGCGATCACCGCGTCGGGTATCTTGGAAACGGGCAGGATCATGTCGTCCGCCAGCGATACGGAAGAATAGCCCGGTTTCAAAGAACCGAGGGCGACCATCACGGACGCACGCGCGTCAAGCCATTTCTTGATCAATGCCTTGTCGTGTGTCGCGTGCACGTGGACCGCGCCTACGCTCCTGGCTATTTCCTCTACGGCCTTCAATTCCCTTTCCACTACCTCCGGCTCGCCGTCCAATTCTATTATGCAAAGGGCCTGGCTGTCCGGGAGGGGGTTGTTCATCGCTGTGTTCACCGCTTGAATGCTGACGCGGTCCATCAGTTCGCACGCGGCGACTATGATCGGTTTCGCCACTATCGCGGCGACGCATTTTCCCGCGTCCTCGGGCGTGGCGAACGCCGCGAGCACCGATGCGGACGCTTTCGGCTTGGTCGCCATCTTCAGTATGACCTCGGTTATCACTCCGAGCGTCCCCTCAGATCGGAAGAGC
>JAIRTZ010000083.1 GCA_031254685.1 Methanomassiliicoccaceae archaeon | reverse complement strand
GCCGGAGGCATTGTCGGGTACGCGTATGTGTACGATTCCGCATCGGTAACGATAAGGAACTGCTACAACACCGCCCCGGTATCGACAACGGCGACCAAGTATTCGGACGCGGGCGGCATCGTCGCTTTTGCGGATATAACGTCATCCTCGTCGTTGGTCATCGACCGCTGTTTCAACACCGGCCAGATCGCTTCCGCGTCGGTTGGCGTGGATGTGAACGCGGCCGGCATAGCCGCCCGCGTGAACACAACGGCGTCCGCGGCGTCGGACATCAAGGATTGTTACAACAGAGGAAAGATATCCGCATCGTCGACGATGTCCGTGAACGCGCGTGCGGGCGGTATCGTCGGCTATGCGTACACGAGCTCCGGAACGGCGCAGCTCGTCAACTGTTACAACACAGGGCAGGTCACGTCGACGAACTCGACGTACACGGGCGGTATCGTCGGGCGCGGGTACACATACCTCGGGACCACGGCGCTGATCAACTGCTATTTCCTTCAGGGGACCGCGTCGTCGATCGGCGGCGGGACGCTGACGGCGGACGGCACAAGCCTCCCTGCGAGAAAGACATCCAACCCCGATCAAAGGTCGACCACGGCGAAGACGTCGGCACAGATGCAGCCGTCCGTGGATAATATCCTGGCGGACAACGGCGGCAATTCGATATATTTCACCGGGAGCACGAACGGGGTCGGCGGATGGGACTTCAACAATGTCTGGACGATGGACAGCGAGATCAACGACGGATATCCGATACTCAGGATATTCCACGGAATGTCCATCGCGTTCGTCAAGGACATCGAGGACAAGACCATAGTCGACGGGGACATTGCGGTGTTCCCGTCTTACGCAGCGGTCACGACGGTCATGATACCGCAGTACCAGTGGTATATATCGACGGACGGCGGAGAGACCTGGGAAATGATGGACGGAGCGATAGGCAGGAGCTGCGTCTTCGGTCCGGTGACCGAGGATGACGACGGGACTATGTTCATGGTCTCCGTGACGGCCCCCGGCTACAACGGCGAGACCGTATCCGAGACCGCCGTCCTCAAGGTAACTCCGAAACCGACGGATGAGAAAGACGGAGACGGAGACGGGACCGGAGATGGCGATGGCGACGGAACCGGGGACGGTGACGGAACCGGAGACGGCGATGGTGACGGAACGGGAGACGGAACTGGAGACGGCGATGGAACCGGAGATGGCGATGGCGATGGAACCGGAGACGGTGACGGGACCGGGGACGTCGATGGCGATGGAACCGGAGACGGCGATGGAACCGGAGACGGCGATGGAACCGGAGATGACAAAATATCCTCTCCGTTCGGCCTGATCGCGTTCGTGATCGCGGCCGCGGCGTTACTGATTCTCATCACCGGAGGGTATCTCTTCGTGATCTGGAAGAAACGCCGGGAGGAAGAAGAGGAGGAATGACCTCCTCTTCCCTTTCTTTATTTTCTTTCTCTTTTTATGAATTTTTTCAATCGAAAAGTATCATTCCGAAGTAGTACATCTCACCCTCGGGCGAACCGTACTTGATCTTGTTCTTCTTTGTAAAACCGAATATGTCCACGCCGTACGCCTCGATCGGCGGTATCGCGATCTCCGGGTGCCTGCATTTCTCTTTGTTCACGTAGGCGCATTCCTTGCAGTATACGCATCCTCCGCCCGAAAGTACGAGATGGTCGCCCGCGTCCTTCGGTATCATGTCGCGCACGCGCCTCACGTTGGCCTGATGCTTTCGTATCGTCTCTTCGACGAGTTCATACTCATACCATTCGCCTATCTTGTACTCTGACCTGAAGATGAGCACCTTGCCGTAGCTTTTCACCTTCGCCATGCATTTCTCCGGGTCCCCGACGCCCGGCGGGCATGTCCAGTTCGCGTTGTATTTCCCGCATGCGTTGGCGGCGCAGTACTGTATCACGATGTCCGAACAAAGCAGAGGCGTCGCCCTCAGATCGAAAATCCCCGCAAATTTTGTCTCATCGTCCAGTATCTTATCGACGAGCTCATCCATCGGCATTGTCGCATACCTCCCCGTGCTGCGCATCCTTCGAGAGATTCTCTATATCCCATTTCACGAGACCGACGAAATCCGCTTTCCTTTCCTTGCAGTCCCTTCTGCATCCGGGGCACGAGAATTCCTTGCACGGGTCGCATGAGACAGAGAGTTCCACGGAATCGCCGTAGCTCTCTTTGATCAACTCTGTGATCTTGCATATCTCCCTGTACGTCTGCTCGACGGGCATGTCCCACGGCATCGTGACGTGCACGTCCATATGGATCACGGGACCGTACTTCACGATCCTGAGATTATGTATGTCTATCCAGGCCTCGCGTCTGTTGTCGCTGAGCGTCGTGACCATTTTCTCCAGCAGTTCCATGTCCGCCTTGTCCATTATGCTGTTGATGGACCTTCTGAGGACCGACACGCCTGCCGCTATGATTATCACTCCGTATATCAGCGCAATGGCGCCGTCCAGCCAGAGGACCTCATATCCTTTCGATGTCAGCACGAAAAGGATCACGAGACCGGCGATTATCCCTCCCGTCGAATATCCGTCGGACTGCAGGTGCCTTCCGCTGGCGACAAGCGCCTGCGACCTGTTCCTTTTTCCCTTTATGACCGCGACGGTCCCGACAGCTATGTTGAGGACGACGGTCGCGAACGATAATACCATACCGAGCTCCAGGTTCGGTATCTCCCTCGGGTCCAGTATGTTACGGACACCTTCGATGATTATTATCGCGCCGGCGATCACTATCATCGCCCCTTCCACGGTCGCGGACAGGAACTCTGCGCGTCCGTGGCCGTACGGATGGTCGAAATCGCGCGGTTTTGCGGAAAGATACAGCGCATACAGCCCGATAAGGCCGGCGCTGACGTTGGTAAGACTTTCGAGCGCGTCGGTGAACAATGCGACGGAGCCGGATAACAGCCACGCGAGGAATTTCGTGAGGAGGACGATACCGCTGACAGCGACGATATATTTCTGGAACTTGTAATTCTCTCTCGCGAGAGCGGAGGTCCCGTCACTCATGCGTATGTCCAAGCGACCGATATATAAAGGGATTTCTTTAAAAACTTATGATATTCGGATTGACAAGTTTCCCGATCACCGCGTCGCGCACGAATTTATTGTAACGGGAAAGATCGCGCCGGCCGGTGACGATACCGTTGATCTCGCCGCGGATGTGCGCGAACACCTTTTTGAATATCCTGCAGGACGTTCCGTCATTCTCGGACATCGATCCCTCCGATAACGCGTCGATGGAGCATCCTCCGTTGCAGTGATCGAACAGCTCGCACATCTCCCTGCATTTTTCCCGCCTTTCGATGGACGCGGTGAACATCCCTTCCATAGCGTCCGTCCTGAACGCGTCGGACAGATGTTCTATGTCATCGATACCGCATAATCTGAATTCCGGCGGACATCCTTTCCCGCACGGGTAAAGCGACCCGTCCGGATATACGGAGATCCATTTCATAAGGCATGACGAGTGGGCGCAGTCCGATCGCGACGGATCGCCGAGTATTGACATCACATACTGCATATGCGGCATCAGGGGCACTTTCGCGTCGGTATCGTAAAGCCACTCCTCAAATACGGAAATGCTTGCGTCCGCGTACCCGTCGGCGTCCGGGACCATCTCCTGCGTCGCGGCGCCGGAACATATCACCGGCGACAGCGACAGCGCGATCCCCTCTTTCACCGTGCTTCTGTATATCGCATCAAGGTCCTTGGCGGTCTCGCGGCATATCGTGGCGCTGACGGAGAACATATGTCCTCCCTTTTTCATCATATCGAGATTCTTCTGCACATCGCCGGTCCTTTCTCTGAGCACGTTATTGCAGGGCCCCTCGAAAGATACGCCCACGTTTATTTTATTCTCCTCGCAAAAGCCCGCGAATCTTTTATCGATCAGCGTCCCGTTGGTCTGTATCGTGTTGCTCACCCTGAACGAGCCTTTGCCGAAATATCTGTTCTGCATCTCTATCATTTTTTTATAGAATCTCAGGGGAAGCAGCAGCGGTTCGCCGCCGTGCCAAATGAACCATGCGGACTCGTATTCCTCGGACGCGAGACGTATGACCTTTTCCATTGTCTCCGTTGATATCGCGGCGTCGGGATTGGCATGGCCGTGATAGCAATGCCTGCATCCGATGTTGCATGCGAGCGTCGGCTTCACAATGACGGAGATGTGATTCATATCATCCGTGCTCAGAACGGCCAGTATGTCCAGACGCCGTCAAAACCGTTGGTGATGTAACAGCAGCACGCGCAGAGGCCGACCGCGCATACGGCGATGCAGACGAAGCACACCGGTTTGCATTCGCCCTGCTCGTTGCAGCATGGCCAGTCGCAGCCCTTATTGATAAAATTCCTTTTGCCCACGGGCTCGTCCTTGATGGGGGCCGACATCGCCGTGCTGAAAAAATCCCCTACCGACTGCCTTGCATATCTCGCGGCCAGTTCATCAATGTTCGACATCATCTCACCAATAACATATCCTTGCGGACAGGTCTTGGCTGGGTAATCTCTTGGCAATATTTAATTCCTTATGCTGGATACGTGAACGTCGGGCAGAGCGCCATGTTCGGTTATACCGTCCCGTTATACAGCGCCATGTCGGCGTCGGACCTTGCCGTTTACAGGTCGTGCTACTGCGAGACCTGCCATCGGCTGAGGGATGATTACGGCATCGTCTCGACGGCCGCGGTGAACTACGATATGACGTTCAACGGCATGATGCTGAACGCGGTCTCGAAGGACGGGATAAGTGAACAGAATGTGAACAACGGCATCATTTGCGTCCTCGGGAAGCCCTCCGGGGAGAACGAGATCCTGAGAAAAATGGCCGGGTATACGATACTTCTCACAAAATGGGAATTGGAGGACGACCGGAACGACCGTCCGAGCCTCAGGTCCAACGCCGCCCGCATAGTATTGGGGCGTGCGGTGCGGAAGGCCGAGAGATCGTATCCGGGGTACGATGAGCACCTCCGCAACGGATTCATAAAGCTGAGAGAGATGGAAACGGACGGGAATACCGACGCCGTGATGATCGGAAGGACCTTCGCGTCGTCGCTCGTCCCGGCGATGGAGGACATCGCCGGAGACCTTTGGAGCGATCATCTGAGGGATATGTTCATATCGCTCGGCACGGCGATATACGTGATGGACGCGGTGGACGACCTTGACGAGGATTATATGAACGGCACATACAATCCGTTCCTCGCGGAATGCGTCGATTTCGTGAACGGGAAGGACCTCATTGCCAGGAACGTCTACGAAATAACGGAAATGATCGGTTCCGTGATGAAAGACCTGCAGACATCATATCTTTCGGTGCGCGGGACGATGAGATTCCATCAGGGCGTCACCGATAATATCATCCTGCGCGGTCTGCCGGGTTCCGCGAAACGCGTCATCGGATGCGAATGCTCCTCGAGACCGGGCATCAGGAACACGATATCGTCACGGATACTGAGAAGGAACGGATGATCTGGCCAACAATATGTTTTAACCATGAACGCGATACGTCATCCGGATGCAATCGGTCAAGAACGGTTTCGACAACGACAAGTATCTTCTTCTGCAGTCAGAGAACATCCGCGAGCGGATATCGAAGTTCGGAGGAAAATTATATTTGGAGTTCGGCGGAAAGATATTCGATGATTTCCACGCGTCCCGCGTACTTCCGGGATTCGAGCCCGACAGCAAGGTGAGGATGCTCACCCAGCTGAAGGATCAGGCCGAGATCGTCATTGTGATAAATTCCGGCGATATAGAAAAGAATAAAGTGCGCGGGGACACAGGCGTTACGTACGACCTGGAAGCGTTAAAGATGATAGATACGCTCCGCGGAAGGGGATTCCTCGTCAGCGGCGTTGTCCTTACGCAGTACAACTCGCAGCATGCCGCGGACAAATTCCGCGACAGGCTGATCGCGCTCGGTATGAAAGTTTACAAACATTATCTGATCGCGGGATACCCGTCGAACATACCGCACATCGTGAGCGAGAACGGATTCGGGAAGAACGACCACGTGATAACGGAAAGATCGCTCGTGGTGATCACCGGCCCCGGCAGCGGGAGCGGAAAGATGGCGACGTGCCTTTCGCAGCTGTATCACGACCACAAGAACGGGATAAAGGCGGGATACGCGAAATACGAGACATTCCCGATGTGGGACCTTTCGCTGAAACATCCCGTGAACCTGGCGTACGAGGCCGCCACGGCGGATCTGAACGATGTGAACATGATAGACCCGTTCCACCTGGAGGCGTACGGAAAATCTGCCACAAGCTACAACCGCGACATTGCGATATTTCCGGTGCTTTGCGCGATGATGGAGAAGATCTCCGGTACGCCGCCGTACAAGTCGCCCACGGACATGGGCGTGAACAAGGCCGGAAAATGCATCGTTGACGAGAACGTCGTCAAACAGGCGTCGCGTCAGGAAATAATAAGAAGATACTACGCGGCGAAGTGCGCCGTCAAGGAAGGGTTCGGGTCCGAGGGGCCGGTGCTCAAGTTAGAGATACTGATGAAGAAGGCGGGCGTCTCAACGGACGACCGAAAGGTCGCGGTACAGGTGATGAGGATGGCCGCCGACACCGGAAGGGCGGTCGTCGGCATCGAACTGCATGACGGCCGCATCGTCACCGGGAAATCGTCGCCGCTGATGTGCTCATCCGCCGCGATGCTCCTCAACACGCTGAAGACGATAGCGAAGCTGGACGATTCCATTCCTCTGATATCCCCGTCGGTCATCGAACCCGTCAGGGAGATGAAGACGAAATATATGGGAAATACGAGTCCGAGGCTGCACGCGGACGAGATACTCGTTGCGCTTTCGGTCTCCGCGGCGATGTCGCCGGCGGCGGACGTGGCGTTCAAAAGACTTCCTGATATCAGAGGGTGCGAAGCGCATTCGTCGGTGATACTCGCTTCGGTGGACGAGCAGGTGTTCAGGAAGCTCGGCGTGAACATCACATGCGAGCCGCAGTATCAAACGGCGGACCTGTATCAGGGATTCCGTTAAAATAAAAATGTGAATAAAAATGCGGGACGGTGTCCCGCATGATGTTTCCGATCATTTCTTCTTCTTTCTTTTGCCGAAGACCGCGAAGAGTATTATGATCGCTATCGGGAGCGCAGCGCCCCAGATGTCGCCGAGCCACCAATACGCCGCGATGAGACCTATTATACCGAGGATCCCGTACTTCCTGAGTATCGCCCCGCCGCCGAGCAGCAGTATGAACAATATCATGACCACGAGCATCACTATGGTGACGATCAGCGACGAAGTGAGAACGTTATAGTTGTGCTCGGCGAACATATCCTCCACGAAGGGCTGTATCAGTAACGCGGTCAGGACCGGGATGACGACGACAAGCACGATCGTGAGTATCAGGCCGCCCAGAAAACTGTGCAGCAACCCTGGCTTTTTTTCATCTTCTGCCATGCAAGTCCATCGCTGAACGGATATTAATCTTTTCACAAAGGCGGATGCTGGCACATCGGACGCCGAATCGTCAGGCGGCCCGGTGTCCGGAGCTTTAAAAAGGCGGCGGAAGATCGGCCGGAGTCAGTATAAAAAGTATATTTTGAAGGCCGTCGGAGAAATGTTAAGTTCGAGTAAAAATATGCATTTTTCTCTGATAAAGTGCCACTAACTATTTGTAAGTCGGGGATAAGCTTAAATACACTTCGGAAAATCGATGAATTAATGGAAGGAAAGGAGGAAATAACGACCTCATCGTAAGGTGGTGTCGCTTGTGTATCTCCGGTCCTCCGCGGTGTCTCCCCACATCGCGGAGAACGGGGGTCCGCAGACTTCCATTGCCAAACCTAGTAAGGAGGGCCAAGGCCACCCAAGTGGCCGGAACAAACTAATTAAAAGCGGTCGGCGGATCTCCCCGGTCTGCCGGCCGTGACCCTATTCTCATATTCCGATCTCAGAATAGTTTCACGCCGTTCCCGATAACATTCACTGTTCCCGGTCGCGGGTGTACACAAAACCCTTCGCTTGGCGTTCGTCCTGAAGTTTTGCCCACGCGGCCATTCCCTTCTCCCTCAGCAGAGCGTTGTCCGCGAACACGATCGGATGGTTCTTGAAGAATTCCTCGAACAGCCCGCACGGATAGAATTTGCAGAATGCGCACAACTCGACCTCTTTCTTCTTCGCGCAGGCGCGGACCGCGCATGCCGGGTCTCCGCCGCCGTCGCGGCACGATGTGCACATGCCGGGTTCCGCCATACCTTCGAGGAAGGTCCAGAATCCCTCGCCTCCGGGAATGAATTGGATCACGTCCCCGAACCCGGCCTCCCTCATTTCGTCGCGCAGCAGCTTCGCGGCAGGCTGCACTCTCACCTTGACGGCGCAGTTCTCGCAATAGAGCCCGCAGTAGCAGATGTATCTCTCGTCCATGTTCCTGTCTCCCTTGTACCCCTTGTATGGCTCCGTGATAGTTATACAATTCGTCCGTCAGATACATGCGCGCAGTAACGCCTCGAAGGTTTCCTTCGACCGCTCTCTCTTGTGATCCCTCGCCGCCTTGAGTATCTGCTCCCGTTCCCTGTCGCCCAGCACCTCGCGGATCAGTTTCGACGCGTCGCTGTTGCTCAGGAAAAGGAATTGGCACACAGACGATACGATGGACGCTTTGCGGTTTGCGCTCGCCGTCTCAAAATCAATAATGTACGGAGTCCCGTCCGTATGCATGAGTATATGCTTCGGCGCCTTGCTCAGTTCGCCGTGATCGAGTCCCGCATCATCCAGACGGCGGCACTGTTCCAGTATGTCCTTCAGAACATTGCGGAAAGCCGTCTTTTTCTTATTGATCCGCATCCACTCCGCCAGCGTCCCGCCGCCGATGATCTGCGATAACAGAAAATTTTCGCTGACGGCCGAGAACCTCGGGCCGACACCGGCGGCGTTGGCCGTCTGAAGCATCTCCGCCTCGTGGAAGAAGCTCTCCCTTCCGCCGTCGATCCTTCGCATCTTCAGCGCCAGACGTTCATCGCCGATGTACGCGATGACAACAACGCCGACGTAACCCTTCCCGAGCACCGGCATCTCTCCGGCGAGACCGCTGCCGGAGAACTCGATATGCGTCACCCCCAGTGCTTTCAGTTCGGATATTCTTCTTTCGATCTCCGACGCCTCTGCGCGCGGATAGCAGAGAACGGATGCGTACGGCTCGTCCCGAAGTTCATCGGCTGACAGTACAACGGACGGACGTTCCACTTCTTTCCCTCTTTTCGCGATAATGCGCTGCGGTTATTTATTGGACCGCATTTATATCATAGGAATATCATCCTGCGGAACGGCAGTATCGAGGAAATATCATGCCCGGGCTGAAAGGATATTGGAGCAGACAGTTCGCGCATCCGCGCGGATTCGGCGGAAGGATCGCGACCTTCGCAATGAATCGCATGAACACCGCGATGTATGATGCGGCATCCGAACATATACCCGGAAAGGGGCACATACTTGAGATCGGATTCGGCAACGGTTTCATGCTGGAACGTCTTCTGAAAAGGTCCGGCGGAAGGTTCTACGGCGTCGATATCAGCACAGATATGGTGAGGGCGGCGGCCAAACGCAACAGGAAAGCAGTAAAGGACGGACGCCTCATGCTTTCCGAAGGGTCCGCCGACAGGATACCGTTCACGCAGAAGTTCGATCTCGTATACACGATAAACACGGTCTATTTCTGGCCGGACCTCAACGCGGGACTCCGTGAGATCATGAAGAACCTCAGGGACGGCGGGGTATTCCTGAATGTGTTCTACTCTAAGGAAATGCTTAACAGGCTCAAGACCGCGGATCACGGTTACAACAAATACACGCCGGAAGAATTAAAAAAGGCGGCGGAGGACAATGGATTCACGGCGGAGATCATACCCATCGCTGAAGGAAGATCATATATCGTAAAGGCCGTCAATTGAATCTGCGCTGCATATTGCGGCCGTTCGCGTTGTATTTCTCAGTGAATGTTCAGCGACTCGCACACCCATACCGCCATGTCACGCACCCTTTCGTTCGGATCGTTCAGACATTTTTTGATGTGCGGCTCATAACTTTGCTGATAGTTGTTCTTCATCGCGTTCAGCGCGTTGACCTTCCATATCCACATGTTGTCCGGCCGTACATACCAGAATTTCGGCTGCAGGACGTTGATAAAGAATTCGTTGTCCATCTCGACGATCCGTTCCAACGACAGGTTATCCGCTATCTCCTTCAGCCCCGGGAATTCG
>JAIRTZ010000067.1 GCA_031254685.1 Methanomassiliicoccaceae archaeon | reverse complement strand
ATCTTCGGGCAGAAGTTGATGCATTCCTTGTTGCACTTCCTGTGCTGACATCTGTCGTGAAGGACCGCGGCGATACGCATGCGCCCACCTAATATCAGGACAGATATAAGTTTGGCGGGCTGTCGCTGTGTTTATATCCCACATCGTGCGATGAAGGGACGTGGCAGACGAGGCGGTTACGAAGGACGTGGAGACATTGCTCGGCGCTCCGAAGAGGGCCATCCGCAAGATGGCGATGCCTTTGATCATGGCAATGTTCTGCTCGTCCATCAACGGCCTCGTCAATGCGGCGTGGATATCCGGATTGGGATTGGATGCGCTCGCGGCGATGGCGTATCTCTTCCCGTTGTTCTTCATCACCGTCGGAATATCCAACGGGATCAGCGTCGGTGCATCGGCGGCCATCGCCAGATATATAGGCGCCGGCGACAAGAACAATGCGGAAAGAACGGCATCGGTCGCGTTCACGCTTACGGTGATCACAGCGATCGTGTTCTCGGTGATCATGATATTCGTCGCCAGGCCGCTCATGCTGGCGATCGGGGCGACGGATGTGATCGACTACTGCATGCAGTACATCAACGTGATGTTCGTCTTTGCGATAGCGTTCTTCATCAACGCGCTGATGTCCAGCATCCTCAGGTCGGAGGGGAGCGCGAAGAGATCGATGATAATAATGATCTTCGGTTCATTGCTCAATCTCATCCTCGATCCGATATTCATCTACGGCTTCGGATGGGGGATGGCGGGCGCCGCGTTGGCGACCGCCGTTGCTCTCACCGTCGCAACGCTGCCGGCGATATATTGGTTCTTCGTCAGGAAGGACACGTACATCAGGCTGAGGATCGGGAAACCGCACTTCGACCTGGCAGCCTCCAAGGATATCTATCGTGTGGGCATTCCCGCATCCTTTGAGTTCATGGCGATCTCGATAGCCGTCATAATGATGAACGTGATACTCAACAACAACAGCGGGGACACCGCGGTGGCGATATACTCGGCGGGATGGCGTATCTTCAATCTGATCATGATCCCGTGCATCGGGATAGGCGCGGCCATCGTTCCCGTATGCGCTGCCGCGCACGGAGGGAAGGACTATCAGAAGGTGAAGGCGGCGTTCTTCTATTCGGCGAAGCTCGCGGTGATCACGATGCTGATACTGGCGGTAGCGCTGTTCATCCTTGCCGACATAGCGGCGGTGATATTCACATACTCCGACGATATGGCAGGCCTTCATGATGATATTTCGTTATTCATACGCATATCATGCTCATTCCTTCCGTTCCTCGGATTCGGGATATTGTCGTCATCGCTGTTCCAGTCGCTCGGGATGGGCACCAGGTCGCTCGCGTCCACCGTATTCAGGAACTTCGTCTTAATACCGGTTGCGTTCGTTGTCGGCATCAGCGGGACGCTCGTTGATATATGGTGGTACGTCGCCGCAATGGAGATAATAGGGCCGACGGTGGTCATCATATGGTGCATCCTCGTTCTCAACAAGGTGGCCAAACGGAGCGCCGCGCAGCCGCCTGTCACGACATAATGTTTAAAATATACGCGAATCATGTTCACCGCCATCATGGCAAAGGTATTCATCGGCGTGGCTTGGCCTTACGCCAACGGAACGATACATCTGGGACACATGGCCGGTTCGATATTACCGCCGGACATATTCAACCGCTATCATCGTATGAAAGGCAACGAAGTGCTCATGGTATCGGGCTCCGACATGCACGGGACGCCGATAACGGTGACCGCCGAAAAAGAAGGTACCACGCCGTCCGTGATCGCTGAAAGGTTCCACGCGATCAACAAGAAGGCGATCGAGGACATGAGGATCGAATTCTCATTGTTCACTAAGACCAGCACTGTGAATCACAAGGAAGTGGTCCACGACATGTTCAAAAAACTGATGGACAACGGCTTCATCTACAAGATGCCGACGGCGCAGTACTATTGCCCCAAATGTTCGAAATTCCTCCCCGACCGATACGTCGAGGGAACGTGCCCGATATGCGGCGCCGAGAACACCAGGAGCGATCAGTGCGATTCGTGCGGCACGACATTCGAGACCGGCGATCTCAAGGACGCGTACTGCGTCCACTGTAAAACAACGCCGGAGGCAAGGATGACAGAACATTTCTTCCTTAAACTGAGCGCGTTCCGCGACGACCTCATGGATTATCTCAAGGACAAGACATACTGGAGGCCAAACGTCGAGACGTTCACGAAGAACTGGCTGAAGGGCGGCCTGAAGGACCGTCCGATAACGAGGGACATGAAATGGGGGATACCCGTTCCCGTGGAAGGCTGGGATGATAAGGTCATCTACGTATGGTTCGAGGCCGTCATCGGATATCTGAGCGCGTCGAAGGAATTTTCTAAGATCGCCGGTAAACCGGACCTTTGGAAAGAGTATTGGTATGATAAGAACGTAAAGATCTACAATTTCCTCGGAAAGGACAACATTCCGTTCCACTCGATAATATGGCCGTCGATACTCATGGGATACGACAGATCGATCAACCTTCCGTATGACATACCGGCTAACGAGTACCTGATGTTCAAAGGCGGTAAATTATCGAAGAGCAGAGGCGGCGCGATAGACATACCGTCGGTGCTTCAAAGGTTCGATCCCGACGTCATACGATACTATCTGTCGATTACGATGCCGGACACGCACGACTCGGAGTTCTCGTGGGAAGAGTTCCAGATAAAAGTGAATAACGAACTGGTATCGGCGCTGGGGAACTACTACCACAGGTGTTTAAGCTTCACGAAGAAGAATTTCTCATCCATTCCCGACAAGAGGAACGGCGCGGAGCTCGCGGCAGTGACGGAAGAGATCGAAAGATCGGTAAAGGAATACGACTCGTACATGGGGAACTGCGATTTCAAGAAGGCGATGAAAGTTGTCATGGACCTTTCCAGATACGGTAACAGATACTTCGATTCGAAGAAGCCGTGGGCGTCCGTCAAGGAGAACAAGGACGAATGCGGCGAGGCGATGAACGCCTCGCTGCAGATCGTTAAAGCGTTGGCGATAATGGCGTGGCCGTTCATGCCCGGATCGTCGGAAAGGATATGGAAGTTCCTCGGACTGAACGGCACTCAGCTTGACGCGGGATTATCGGGATGCACGGTTCCGTTGCCGATAGGCACGGAACTTCCGGAACCGACGCCGGTCTACAGCAAAGTGGAACTTCCGAAGGAGGAAGAGGCGAAGGAAGTGAAAAAAGAGGCGCCGAAGGAAACGCCCGTCATTTCAGGTCCGTTCGCCGATATGAGAAGACTCGATATACGCGTCGCCGAGATAATCGAGGTTGACGAACATCCGGACGCCGAGAAATTATTCAGATTCAAGATCAACGTCGGCGAGGAAAGACAACTTGTTGCCGGCCTCAGGGCATTCTACAAGAAAGAGGAACTGATAGGACGGAAAGTTCTCGTCGCGTACAACCTCAAACCTGCGAAGCTCAGGGGACTTATGTCGCAGGGGATGGTGCTTGCGGCGGATGACGAATCATTGGGCGGCAACACGGTCGTCCTGCTGAAGCCGTCCAAGGACGTACCCAACGGAACGAGATTCACATGCGGGCTTGATATCAACGGCAGCGAGATAGAATACAAGGACTTCCAGAAGGACGTGATCAAGGTGTCGGCAATAAAGGACGGCAAACTGACTGCCGGAGGCCAAACAGTAAAGGAGAAGGGCGCACCGTCGACCGCCGCCGTTGTGATAGACGATGCGAACGCGATATTATTGTCGGACGGCAACGGTTGTTACGCGGTCGTGGACAGGGAACTGAGGGACGGGGCGAACGTCAGATGAGAGCGGACCTTCATATCCACTCGAAATACTCGAACGACGGAAGGTCGTCCGTCGACGATATAATCAAAGCGGCGAAGGCAAAGGGCCTCGGATGTATCGCGATCGCGGACCACAACAGCTTCGCGTCATACGCAGAGTCATCGAAATACGAAGGCATCATTGTAATTCCTGCGGAGGAGGTATCGTCATCGGAGGGGCACATACTTGCGTACGGGATAAACAAGGAGATCCCGCGAGGCAAGAGCGTTGCAGAGACGATAGACATGATACATGAAGCGGGAGGCATAGCTGTCGCGGCTCATCCGTACAGATGGTGGTCCGGTCTCGG